>NZ_CP031611.1:1216535-1520669 GCF_001687475.2 Campylobacter hepaticus | reverse complement strand
TTACAGGAACAACACCTGTTGGCAAACAATCTCGACCTAAAATTAAATTTAATAAACTTGATTTACCGCTTGAAAATTGTCCTATAATAGCAATATTAATATTTTTATCTAAAGAAAAAAGAAGTTCTTTTAATTCTTGTTCTAAAGCATGACTTGCATGCATAAAAGGTTCATTAAGCTGCTTACATAAACTTTGAACACATCCTTTAAATCCTTCATCAAAGCTAGCACTATACACATTTTCATAAGCTTTTATAAAATTATCTAAAAGATCAATATGCATTTAAAAGTCCTAGTTCAAGTTGCTTTAATTTTTGAATTTTTTCTAAATTCTGTTTAAAAGAATTAACAATGTCAATATTTTCGTTTTCTAAAACTTTCAAAAATTGTTCAATATTTTCAAATTTTGATTTTTGAATATATTCATAATGCTTTAATTTATCATTTAAAAAATTAAAAAATGTACCATTAATATCTAAAGAATTTAAAATCTCTTCTATTTTAAATTCTTTAAAAGTATCAAAAATAAGAGCATTAAGCCTTGTTTCAAGATCGTATAAATCCAAATTCAAATTGCTTAATTTTTCAATTTTTAATTTTAAAAGTGTAAATTGCTCATCCTTAAAAATATTTTCTATATTTTTTGAAACCTCGTCTTTAAAATTTTCAAAATCATCTTTTAAATCATCTTTTAAAAAAGTATATTTCAAAATCAAACCATTTTTTATCTCTTCAATTTTTTTGATATTTTCAAATTTAATTTCTCTTAAAATATCATTAATTCCATCTTTAGTTGTAATATCTATTATACTCATAAGACGCTTAATATTAAGTTTTTTCGCATTATTCTTCAAATATTTAAACTCATCTATCAAACGTTCTTTTATTTTTTTTGCTAAAAGTAAAATAAGATTATTTATACCACTATCTATATTTTTAAGTCTAACAATAGAGTCTAAAATATCATTTTGCGCTTCTTTTAAAGCCATAGTTTGGGTTTGAAATTCAAATAAAAGCTGTTGATTTTTTTCACTTAAACCTTGTTGACTTTCTTTAATTATTTGATTTTGTATCTCGTATTTATCTAAAATATTTTTAAGTTCTAAACGCAATTGCTTTTTATAAGCCTGCAAAATTGTCTTACTTTTTTGACCCGAATAAAGCTCATTGAAAAGATATTGCTCAAATTCTTGCATACCGCTTTTATCTAAATTTTCTTTAGTTCCTAAACCCTTATAAAAATCACTCGCCATTTTAGCGCTAACACATAAAAAATCTATTTTCTCGACCAAATTAGTATTTAAATTAGTAAGTTTTGATTTTAAACTTTCCTTAACATAAATAATTACCTCTTCTAAATCTTCTTTATTAAGCAAATCTGCTTTTGTTAAAATAATTAAAAATTTACTAAGTCTTGAATTTAAAAGACAGTCTACTAAAAAATCCATATCTTTTTGAGTAAGACTTTGAGTAACATTCATAAGATGAATAAGCAAATCACTTTCTTTAAGATATTCTTTTGTAATAATTTCTCTTTGAATTACTACATCATCAAGACCTGGAGTATCAACTATAGAAATATTATTTTTTAAAAATTCTAAATTACTTTTAATTTCTATTTTTTTAATAAGAGTTGAAATTTTATTTTTTGCAGAACTAAAATTTTTAAGTTCACAAAGCTTAATAGCTTGAACTAAAGACTCATCTTGAATAAAATCATTAATATTAACCTGAGTACAAAGTTTTGTAATAATTTCTTTTAATTCAATATTAAATGTACAATTTTCAAGTATATTAGACCATTCTGCCTTATTCCAAAAATATATTTTAGCTTCTTCACTTTCTCCATAATTTAAAAGCGTTAAATTGGCAGTTTCAGGTATGTTTGAAACTCCTAGCAAATCTTGTTTTAAAAGCGCATTTAAAAAACTTGATTTTCCAGCATTCATAATACCTGTAATCGCTATATTAAACTCTAAATTTTGAAATTTTTTTAAAGTATCTTGAAGTCTCAGTGTGATATTTTTATCAAAACTTAATTTTTGAAGTTCTAAATTAATAGCATTTAATTCTTTAAAATTATTTTGAAATAAAACTTTTTGATCTATACTAGGTATTTGTTGTTTTAAAATAAAATCTAAAAGAAAAGTATTATCTGAAATTTTTTCTAAAATTTTTAAAGCTTTAATTAAATTAGATTTAGGAATAAAACCTTCTTTAAAAAGATTTAAAATACAAATTTGAGTTTTTTGAATATTAAAAATATCAACTCTTAAAGCAATAGTTTTACAAAGCTTTTTAAATTCTTTTAAGCGAAAATATCTTTCATAATTATCTTTATTAATACTCAAAATTATAGCATAATAAGCTATATCCCATTTGTCTTTATTTTCGAATTTAAGATTAAAATCTAAAAATTGAAGTTCATTTTTCCAGATTTTTTCCAATAATTGCTTCATATCTTTCCCCTTAAAGGGAAAGATTTATTTGTTTTTTTGAGCCACAAGTTGTCTTCTCATATAAGCAATTTTACTTTGCAAAGGCAATTCCTTAGGACAATTATCTTCGCAAGCTAATAAAGACATACAGCCAAAAACACCATCATCATCACCTATTAATTCATAAAAATCTTCTATTGTTCTATGATCATGTGGATCTTGTAGATATCTAGCCGTTCTTAAAAGTCCAGTAGCTGCTATAAAATTAGGGCGCATTAATTTAGTTGCACAAGAAGCAACACAAATTCCACATTCTATACAACGATCAAGTTCAAAAGTCTCATCTGCAACTTCAGGTTCTATACGTTCTTCAAGCTTAGTAATATCTATTTCTTTTTCATTGTGCACCCAACTTTCTACACGCTTACACATGTCTTCAAACCATTCACCTGTATTAACACTTAAATCTTTAATATGTCTAAATGCAGGCATAGGCATAAGCTCAATAACACCATCTTTATAATCTTTAGTTAAGGTCTTACAAGCAAGTTTTGGAACACCATTAATCATCATAGCACAACTTCCACAAATCCCTGCACGACAAACAAAATCAAAACTTAAATCTGCATCCATTTTTTCACGAATTAAAGTTAAACACACAAAAACTGTCATAAAAGGAGTTTCTTCAAGTTCATAACTCACAAAATGTGGTTTAGAAATTTTACTCAAAGGATTATATTTAAAAACTTTTATTGTCAATTTCCTATTCATAATCAACTCCTATTCTTTGATTTGGTGCTTTATATTTTGCTTGAAGTTCATAAGGCATTAAAGCATTTTGAATTTCATAACGATTCTTACCTTCTGCTTCCATTTTTTCACGTATAGTATCAACTTCAATTTGACGCTTTTCACTTAAAGGATTTTCTATAATATTTCCCTTAGCGCCATATCCACGAAAAGCTGGAGGAAGCTCCATTTTCATAATATCTAATTCTTCATATTCAACACGTGGTAAAGTTTCCCCTTCCACCCAAAAAGTATTTGTTCTTTTCATCCAATTTAAATCATCTCTTTTTGGATAATCTTCACGGTAATGCGCACCACGACTCTCTGTCCTTAAAAGCGCTCCATAAGCAACACAAAGTGCAATTTTTAACATTCTAGGCACTCTATAAGCCTCTTCAAGTTCAGGATTTGCACAATCAAGTTCTTTAGAATGTAATTTTATATCTTGAGAATTTTTATAAAGTTTTTCAAGCTCATCTACAGCTTCTTTTAAACCTTCTCCTGTTCTAAAGATTGCTACCTTATCCCACATAATTTCCTTCATTCTATTTTTAATTTCAAAAACGTTATATTTACCTTCTTTATCTACTAAAGATTTCAAATATTGATATTCTTTATTTAAGAAATCTTTTACTACATTCGTATCAATTAACTCACCATTGTTTTTACAATAATTAGCAAAATAATCACCCACAATCATACCTGCAACAACAGTTTCAGCACATGAATTTCCACCCAAACGGTTAAAACCGTGCATATCCCAACAAGCTGCTTCTCCACAAGCAAAAAGTCCATTTAACCATTGACTTTCACCTGTTGGCTTAGTTCTAATTCCACCCATAGAATAATGCTGCATAGGTAAAACAGGTGCCCAACCTTTTGGTCCTTCATCGGCTGGATCAATACCATTAAAAGTTTTACAAATATCTTGAACATCACGAAGATTCTTTTCTACATGGGCTCTTCCGAGTATAGAAATATCAAGCCATAAATGATCTCCATAAGGACTTTTTACACCTTTACCTTTACGAATATGTTCCATCATTCTACGACTTACAACATCACGACTTGCAAGCTCTTTTTTTTCAGGTTCGTAATCTGGCATAAAACGATATCCATCAACATCGCGTAAAATTCCACCATCCCCGCGACAACCTTCAGTAAGTAAAATTCCACTTGGAACTATAGGAGTTGGATGAAATTGCACCGCTTCCATATTAGAAAGTCTGCAAAGTCCTGTTTCAAGAGCTATAGCTGCACCTGTTCCTTCACAAATAACTGCATTAGTTGTTTGTTTATAAATTCTACCATAACCTCCAGTTGCTATCATAGTTCCTCTAGCAACATAAGCGATTAATTGTCCATTAGTTAAATCTCTTGCAATAACGCCTAAACATTTTTTATCTTTATGAATAATTCTTACTGCTTCCATTCTATCAATAATTTTTACTTGATATTTAATTGCTTCATTAGCCACACCATAAAGCATACAATGTCCTGTAGCATCAGCAATATAACAGGTTCTCCATTTTTTCGTTCCGCCAAAATCTCTAGCATTAATAAGTCCATGTGCTTCTTCTTTTTCCTCAATCACAGTTTTTTGTGCATTAATCACAACTGTTCTTGGACCCTTAACAATTCTAGTCCAAGGCACACCCCAAGCTGCAAGCTCACGTACTGCTTTTGGAGCAGTTTGAGCAAACATTCTTGCTACTTCTTGATCACAACCCCAATCACTTCCTTTTACAGTATCTGCAAAATGCAAATCTTCATTATCACCTTCACCTTTTACACTATTAGCAAGACTTGCTTGCATACCTCCTTGTACTGCTGCAGAATGTGAACGTTTAACTGGACAAATACTTAAAAGTGTTACACTTTGACCGCTTTTTGCTACTTCAATAGCCGCTCTAAGACCTGCTAACCCTCCGCCTATTATTAAAGCATCACTATATTGTATATTCATACTTTTGCTCCATTGTTGTTGTTTATCATTATAGTAGTTTGGATTGTATTTTGATAATTTTCATAACCTATTTTTACAAAAGCTATAAGACTTAATACACCCAAAACTAGGAAAAAAATACTAATAACCCATTTAGCAATTTTAAGTTTCTTGCGGCTTTGTTTTGCATTTTTACCTTCAAACCAACCCCATTTTACACAAAGCCTATAAAGACCTATACTTCCATGAAGCTCTACACATACTAAAAGAACGGCATAAAAAAGCCACATAAAATGACTTACAACTCTATCTCCTGACATATCGCCACTGATTTTATCTGCATTGGTTATAATGAAAATAAGATGAGCAGATCCTAAAAAAAACATTACAAAACCTGTAAAAGCTTGAATCCACCATAAAGAAGTATCACCATGATTCATTTTCTTACTATGTGTTCTTAATATTTGATACTGACGGTAATTAATAGGAAATTTTCTCATTGCAAGTAAAGCATGAATAAAAAAAACTATTAAAATACAGGCAGCCAAAAAAGAAGTAAGATAACTCATAATAGGATTATTATAAACAAATTTTAATTCTAAAAAGTGCACAACAGAATTAAAAAATTCTTCACTGATTAAAATTGTAGAAACAAAAAACATATGTACCCACATAAAAAGACCCAAAAAAAGCCCTGAAGCACTTTGGATAAAATCTAATTTTGCTGGCATTTTACTTTTTTTACCTTCAATGCTTTTACCCAAATAACCTTCGATAAGCTCGCGCATCTTTGCTCCTTTGCAAAAAGAAATTTAAAAAACCGTTTCATTATATTACAAAAGTCTTTAATATAGATTAAATATTTACTTTTTTAAACTTTATGCAAATATAAACTAACAAAGCTATGATAAACATTATCAAACTTAAAATTTGTCCCATACTCATTCCCCACAAAATTAAACCTATTCCAAAATCAGGTTCACGATAAAATTCGCATATAAATCTTGCCAATGAATACGCACTTGCATAAATAAGAATTAATTCTCCTTGAAAACTTTGCTTAAATCTAGCTAAATACACTATAATAAAAACTACAATACCTTCTAAAAATGCTTCATAAAGTTGCGATGGATGACGCAATACTCCATCAACATAAATACCCCAAGCCACATCTGTAACACGACCAAAAAGCTCCTGATTTAAAAAATTACCTAGACGACCAAAAACATAAGCTAATGGAACACTTAAAGCTACCAAATCAAGAAAAATCCAAGGATTTTTCTTATATTTTTTACAAAATAAAAAAGTAGCTATTAAAAACCCTATAATAGCTCCATGATAACTCATACCACGAATCCCTATAAATTCACCATTCATAAAAGGATTAAAAATTTGCCAAGGATGTATAATATAATACATAGTATTTGCATCATAAATTAAAATATATCCAAATCTTGCACCTAAAATCACACCTATTTCAGCCCAAATAAAATAAGCATCTAAAGATTTTTCATCAATATCAAATTGAAATTTTCTTACAAAAATCTTTGCTAAAAGTAAAGCTAAAAGTAAAGCTAAAACATACATAATACCATACCAATGTACTTTAAAGCCCAATATATTAAAAGCCACAACATCAAAATTTGAATAAATATGTGTCCAAAATTCCATAAATTTCCCAATTTTATTTTTTAAAAATATAACAAAAAAACTTTAACTTGATATAATTAAATTAAATAAGAATTACAAAAGGAATATCATGAAAAAATATATTATATTAATTATTAATATATTATTTTTAACAGCTTGTGGTGGAACAAGCAATAATTTCATTAATCTTTCTATGCCAAATTTCAAACCTCAAACCCCTACAAAAATAGAAGCTATAAATTCTCAAATAAGCGTTAAACTTGAAACTATTAATTTAGAACAAAACAACAATCATTCTGATTATTTTCAAAATTCTGTACTTAAAATTCGTATAGAAAAAGAAATTGAACTTTTAAAACAAAATTTAGAAGAACAAATAAAAACTATACTTGAACTTAAAGGATATAAAATTACTAATTCTAATCCAGATTATACTCTTAAAAGCTCAATTAACATTTATACAGAAGAAAAAAACGTACAAAAAATAAGTAATTTTATGCAAGGAGAATTCATAAAATCTAATCTAGGTATAAATTTTAAAAGCAAAATAGAATTCATAGATATGCATAATCTTAAAAATTCAAGCAATTTTTCAAATAATACAAAATTAGATTCTCTAATCGCATTAAATTATCCTATTCAAAGCAATGAAGGAATTAATATGTTTAAAACAACTATTTCCACTGTACCAACTCAACTTAATAAAGGTTTAGAAAAACCTGCTTTTGAAATAGATAAAAGCTTTTTATCATTTTATAAAAATACACTTGAAACACTCTACAAAAATCTTCCAAAAGCAACAGATATAGAAAAAACAACCCGAAAAACACAGTTTAATGAATTTAATAATTTTGATAATAATATTTTTGAAGAAAGTATACCTCCAACCAAACCTCAATAAAAATAAGATTTTAAATAAGAAAATTTTAATTTTTTATAAATTTATTTTTAAAGCTTGCTGCATAGCATTTTTTATCATTTCTCTTTTATTTTTAATATCAAAAAAAAGTTCAAAAGCAAAAACACCTTGCCACAAAAGCATATCTAAACCGTCCTTACTTTTTAAATTATGCTTTTTACATAATTTAAAAAAAGGAGTTTCTTTGCCATAAATAACCTCAAAAGCAAATTTAGACCTAGATAAAAGTTCTTCTAAAAGTTCCTTATTGCAAGGCAAACTCTCATCTTGAAGTCCTGCAGAGGTTGCATTAATAATTAAATCAAAATTAAATTCTTGCAAATTTTCATAAAGATAAGTTTGATAAATTTTAAAATCTTTAAATCTTGCCTCACTACGATTAGCAATACAAACTTTAACACCTTTTTCTTTTAAGGCATAAGCAAGAGATAAAGCAGTACCGCCAGCACCCAAAATTAAAGCTTTTTCAATATCACCAAATTCTCGAAGAAGTTCTAAAAAACCTAAAAAATCAGTATTAAAAGCATAAATTTTCTTATCTTTAATACATAAAGTATTAGCTGAACCTATATTTTGAGCAAAACTATCCTTAATATCAGCAATTTCTAAAGCTTTTTCTTTAAAAGGTAAAGTAATATTCGCCCCACTAAGTTTCAAAGCTAAAATTTTATCCTTTAAAGAATCAGCATTACTTAGATGATAACGGGTATAAATACCATCAAGCTTAAAGTTTTGAATGGCATAATTATGCATTCTAGGTGATTGAGAATGCATAATAGGATTGCCTATAACAGCTAAAAATTTCATTTTAAAGTAAAAGAAAAAGCATCTTTAGTAATATCTTTGCGAATTTTAGCTAATTCATTAGCAATATTTGCTTTTTCAAAAGGGCCTATTAATACCTTAGTAATTTCTTTACCGCCAAGTGTAGTTTTATAAAGTTTATATTCATAACCCTTTTGCTTAACAAGGGCAAGTTCTTTAGATTTTTGGTCAAGATTACTTACAGAAAAAATCTGAACATAAATACCAGATGCTAAACCATTTGGATGTATGGGCTTAGCATTAACATTTTTAAATAAATCATTTGCATTTTGTTCTTTTGGCTTTACAAAATCTTTTTCTTTTTTAATCTTTATTTGTTTTACTTCCTGTTTAGCTGTATCAGCTTCAGCGATTTGTTTTGTTGCAACAGGTTTTTGTTCTTGTTCTGGCATAATAGAGTGAAGATTATTGCTCGAATTAGCTTCATTCTCGCTAGCATTTTGCTCATCTTGAAATTGTTTTCTTAATGCTTCAAACTGATCTTCAGCTATATTATTATCAGTTATTGGCATATTTTCAAAAGAATTATCATCATGATTTTCTTGAGTTGTAATAGGCTCGCTTGGTAAAATACTTTGATTTTGCAACTTTTCATCTGAACTACTGTTTACAAGTTTCATAATAATCATAACAACTAAAAATAAAATTACTAAAGCAACAATACGCAAAAGAATTTTTTTCATTTTTTCACTTTGAGTATTTTTTTCTAAAATAATATCATCAAATTCATTTTTTTGATTTTCCATAATTCATCCTTTCTCACATATGCTTAGACCAAGAACTTCCTCGTTCTTTTTGATAAACTTCATAGGGTAATATTAAAATATTAAATTCTCTAGGCAAATCTTTACTAGGAAAAACTTTCCATTCTACTGGCATTTTACTTGCAAACATCATAGAAAGTTTAGATGCTAAAGAATAACCTTCATCTAATGCTGTATGCCCTTTATGAATATAAAGATGTAAATGTCCAGAGGTTTTAGTTTTATAAGCTGTAAAATTTATAAAACCTTCTTCTCTTAAAATCAATTGTGCACGATGATAAAATCTTTCAGCATTAAAGCCATTATAATCAAACACAATATTTTCTACCTTATTATCACGCGTTATTAAATCATGAGCAACAACAATTTTTTTAGCAGCATGCTCTTTCATAATATTTAAATTTAAAGGAGCATCAATCCTTTCGAATTTATCAAAAAATAAACGACCCCTATGCGTAAGTTTATTTACAATTTTATCACGTCTTATATAATAATGATCGCTAATTATTTTAATTAACGACATATCCATTGGTGAAATCAAAACATAGCCCTTTCATAAATGATAAAATTACTAGCAAGTTTTTTAAGTTCTTGTTTAATATTTTCTTGTAATTTTACATTATTAATATCATCTAAAATATCTGCGATATAATTGGAAACAATTTCCATTTCTTTTTCTTTAAAACCTCTTGCTGTAAGTGCTGGAGTTCCTAATCTTAATCCACTTGTCACAAAAGGACTTCTAATCTCACCTGGAACAGTATTTTTATTTGCAGTAATACCTGCATTTCCTAAAGCCAAATCTGCATCTTTTCCACTAAATTCACGATCTAAAAAACTCATTAAAACAAGATGATTATCTGTTCCATCGCTTACAAGTTTAAAACCTCTTTGTTTTAACACATTAGCTAAAACTTGAGCATTAGTTTTAATTTGTCTAGCATAAACTTTCCATTCAGCACTAAGATTAAATTTAAAACCCACTGCTTTAGCGGCAATTATATGCATTAATGGTCCACCTTGAATACCTGGAAAGATAGCAGAATTAATTTTTTTAGCAAGTTCTTCATCATTACTCATAATAATACCACCTCTTGGACCACGTAAAGTTTTATGAGTTGTTGAACTTACAACATGAGCATATGGAAATGGATCTGGATGCTCTTGTGCTACTACAAGCCCAGCAATATGAGCTATATCAGCAAACAAATAAGCACCCACCTCATCAGCAATTTCTCTAAATTTAGCAAAATCAATCACTCTAGCATAGGCACTTGCACCACAAACAATCAGTTTTGGTTTTTCTTTTTTTGCAATTTCTCTTACTTTTTCATAATCAATTCTTCCATCAAGCTCCACACCATAAAAACAACTTTGATATATTTTACCTGAAGAACTTACTTTAGCACCATGAGTTAAATGTCCACCATGGCTTAAATTCATTCCTAAAATCTTATCACCTGGATTAATTAAAGCTGTATAAACACCTTGGTTTGCCTGAGATCCTGAATTAGGTTGAACATTAGCAAATTGACAATTAAAAAGTTTTTTACATCTTTGTATAGCCAAATTCTCTATCTCATCTACGAATTCACAACCCCCATAATATCTTTTACCTGGATAACCCTCAGCATATTTATTTGTTAAAATACTTCCCATAACTTCCATTACTTCAGGCAAGGTAAAATTTTCACTTGCTATCATTTCAAGTCCCTCACACTGGCGTTGAAGTTCTTTATTGGTTAAATCAAAGATTTCTTTATCAAAAATTTCTATACTCATTTTATTTCTCCTTATATTTCTGATTTTAATGGGCGCATTGCAGGAAATAAAATCACATCACGAATTGATTTTTTATTAGTTAAAAGCATGACCAATCTATCTATACCTATACCCTGCCCTGCTGTTGGAGGCATTCCATATCCTAATGCATTAACAAAATCTTCATCCATTTCACAAGCTTCTTCATCACCTGCATTTTTGGCCTCAATTTGCTTTAAAAATCTTTGATATTGTTCTAGGGGATCATTAAGTTCATTAAAACCATTAGCTAATTCTCTTCCACAAACAAATAACTCAAATCTTTCAGCAATTTGTGAATCTTTATCACTACATCTTGATAAAGGACTAATAGCAACAGGAAAATCAATAATAAAAGTAGGGTTAATTAATTTTTTCTCAACATAATTATCAAAAAGTTCAGCTTGCAAATATCCTAACTCAAGTTTCTCGTTTGCTTCAAAACCATCCAATGATAATTTAGCAAGAATTTTTTCTTTATTTTCTATTAATTCTCTATCTAAACCGCCATATTTGCAAAGCGCATCTTTATAAGTAATTCTTTCAAAAGGTTTAGAAAAATCTATCATTTCTCCATCAAATTCTATGATTTTACCTAAATTTAATTTCTCTAAAAGTAAAGCAAAAAGTTCTTCAGTTAAATCCATTAAATCTTTATAATTATGATAAGCCCAATAAAATTCTATAGTAGTAAATTCAGGATTATGCGTTAAATCCATACCTTCATTTCTAAAACAACGATTGATTTCAAAAACTGCATCAAATCCCCCTACAATTAGTCTTTTAAGATAAAGCTCTGGTGCTATTCTTAAAAATCTTTGCACCCCTAAAGAATTATGGAAGGTAACAAAAGGTTTAGCATTTGCCCCACCGGCAATAGGATGCATCATGGGAGTTTCCACTTCTAAAAAACCTTTATTTTCAAAAAAATGGCGTATTATACTTACCACTTTAGAACGCACCAAAAAATCTTTTCTTACCTCTGCATTCATAATCATATCGACATAACGTTTACGATATCTTTGTTCTATATCCGTTAATCCATGATATTTTTCAGGCAAAGGGACAATAGCTTTTGTAGCAAGTTTTATTTCATTTGCATGTAAGCTAAATTCTCCTGTTTTAGTTACAAAAGGAAAACCCTTTACTAAAACAATATCACCCACTTCTAAATTCTTTTTTAAAATTGTATAAATTTCTTCACCTATACTATCTTTACTAAAATAAATTTGTAAATTTGAATTTTCATCTTCAATATTCGCAAAAATAGATTTTCCAGCTATACGTAAAAGCTTTAAACGTCCTGCAACTATGGCATTTACATTTTCATCTCTTTTTGATACACTTTCTAAGATATAAGAAAATTTTTCATGAAAATTTTTTAAAGACATTTCTTTTTTTAAAAAATGGGGATAAGGATTTATTCCTACTTTTCGTAACTCTTTAGCTTTTTCTATTCTTTGTTGTTCTAGAATATTATCAAACATTTATATTTTTACCTTAACTTTTTGTTGATTATTACATTCCCCACAAACACCATAAAGTTGCATCAAGTGTCCTGTAAGCTTAAAACCATGCTCTTTAGCAATTAAAGCTTGTTGCCGCTCTATAATAGGATTTTCAAATTCTACAATTTTACCACAATTTTTACATATCATATGATCATGATGGGGTTTATTTGCAAGTTCATATTTTTTACCTGCTGAACCAAAAGAAATAGAGCTTACCATTTCTGCTTCTTCAAGTAAATTTAAAGTACGATATACTGTTGCAATTCCTACATTCAAACCAGGCTCAACTTGTTTAATTTCCATATATAAACTTTCTGGAGTATAATGGTTTTCACTATGATAAAGAGTTTTTAAAAGTGCTTCTCTTTGTTTAGTATATTTAAGCCCACCTTGTCTTAAAATCTTCTTAAATCTTTCTAATAAAACATCATATTCTATATTTTCAATTAACATATCAATCCTTTTTTGTATTTAAATCATTTGTAATATTTTGAAACTTTTGACTGGCATATTCTAAGCCATTTTCAGTTAAAGGTTGATTCATGATAAAAGATCCAGTTATTTTAAGTAAATTTAAAGTATAGCTATTTTTGGCAAAGTCATTTAATTTTTCATTTAAAAAATCAATTTTTGCTACACAAAAAATTAAAATAGCAAAAATTAAAAATATTTTCATTCCGCCAAATATAAAACCACCCATACGATCTAAAAAACCTAAACCACTTAATTTAATTAATTTAGAAAGTAAATTACCAAATAACAAACAAACAATCCAAAAAACAATTAATATAATCAAAAATGCAGCAAATTGAGCTAAACTTTCATTTTCTATCTTATAAAAAGTATTTTGTATAAATTGTGCCATTTGGGGAGCATATTTTGAAGCAATAAAAATACCGCCTATAATACCTAAAAGACCAAAAATCTCTTTTATCAAACCATTTATAATGCCTTTAAGACCCAAAAGCAAAGTAAAGCCTAAAATCAAAGCATCAAACCAATAAAAATTCATTACTAAAAGTCACTTTCTGATTTTTATTCCAAATTATTCTACAAATATGCCCTAAATACTCAGTTAATCATTCTATAATTTTAGGAACAATAAAAAAATGCTCTTGTGTCTGCGGAGCACAATTTAAAATTTGATCAATGACTTGATTAGCTTTTATTTTATCAGTTCTTAAAGGGGTTTCACCTTTAATAGCATTGATTGCAACTTCTTGAGAATTTAAATCTAATTCATTTAAATTCTCTACAAAACTAACAATTTCATTTAATTCTAAGACAATTTCTTCTCTATTTTCTATTATCTGCAGAGCACTTAATTTTTCAAGTCTACTTAATAATTTTTCGTCTATTTGCATTTCTTAAGCCTTGCTAAAAAGTTAAAATTTTAAAAATTATATCATAAAAAGCTTTAACTTATTTAGGATATTTTGCAATTTATATGATACAATAATATTATATTTTTTTATAAATAATTTCTAAGGATAAAATTTGGGATTAAAAGATAATTTAAAAGCTATCAAAAATGAATTAAATACAGAAGAACAATTTATAGAAAATTTTATTAAAGGCGAAAGATTTATACGTAAATATAAATTTTATATTCTTAGCGTCTTAATTATTTTAATTATTGGAATACTAGCTAATTTTATAAATTCAAAAATACATGATTATAACATAAAAAAAAGCAATGAAATCTATGCCAACTTATTAAATAAACCTAATGATCAAAACCTTTTAGAACAACTTAAAGATAAAAATATTAATCTTTATGCTATATTTTTAATGACACAAAATAATAGCGATTTAAACCACACCATTATCCAAAATAAATTAAAACAAGTTTACAATGATACTCAAACTAATACTTTACTTAAAAATATTATAGCACTATCCTTAGACAATCAATCAATATTTTTAAAAAATTACGATAAGTTATTGCAAGCTTACAAATTTTTACAAGAAAACAAAATCGAAGAAGCTAATATTTTACTTTCTCAAATAAAAGATAACTCAAATTTAAATCAAATAGCTAAAAATCTTAAACATTATCAAGGTATAACACAATGAAAAATATATTTTTAACTCTATTTTGTTTAATATTTTTATATGCTTGTGGCACAAAAAGACAATATTTTCAACCTGAATATATAAGCGCAAATTTAAAACATAATAGTAATTTAAAAAGTAAAATTATTGATTGGAATTTAGAATCAGCAAAACTCAATAACAACACTGCAATTTTAAAAAATAATATTCCTATAAATGATTTTAAAATTCCTAAAAATTATATGCTTTTAACGTATCAAGATGGAGAATATGTTGTAGCAGATAATGATGGTAATTTAAAAATATTTGATAATTCATATCATGAAATTTATACCTTTAAATTTGATGCTAGCGTTATAAGTATATCCCTTAACGGAGATGATTTAGCTCTTGTACTTGCAAATAATACTATAATTCTTGCTAATCGTTCATTAGGTATTAAATTTAGTCAAACTTTAACTTCAGCACCTGCTCAAGATAGTCGCGCAGCCAATCCAATATTTTTCGATGATATTATCGTATATCCTACTTTAGATGGTAAAATTTTACTCCTTTCAAAAACTAAACTTCAAATTATCAAAGATGTAGTCATTTCAGCTGAAAATTTCTTTAACAATGTCATTTATTTGAATGTTATTGAAGATAAACTCATAGCAGCAACAGCCAAAAAAATCATTCTTGTAAGTCCCGCTAAAACCCTTTATCTTGATGCTAACATTAAAGATATTGCTCTAAACAATAGTAATATTTTTATATTAGAAAAAGACGGCAATATTATTAAAACAGATTATCAACTAAAAAAAATTACTCAAAAAAAATTTGAATTTGCTATTTTTATAAAAAGTACTGTATATAATAATTTTTTATATATTTTTGAAAAAACAGGTTTTCTTATTCAAAGTGATTTAAATTTAGAAAACATACAAATATTTAAACTTTCAGAAGCCGTAGATAAAATGTCTTTTATGGGAAATGATAAATTTTATTATGAAGATAAAATTTTAGATTTATTAAGATGACAATTATACGAATAATAAAATTATAAAAAATTTATAAGGTTTAAGGGTATTAAATAAAATAGAATTTTATTCCTCTATTATAAAAATAAAGATATGATCTTTATTTTTATTAAGAAAAAACAAAAAATTATGAAATAAAAATAATTTAGTTTTAAATTATATTAAGATATAACCAAATAAAACCAAAAAATCTTTTTTAAATAAAAATTATTTAAAAAAGATTGAATCAATAAAAAGGATTTAATTTTTATGCTACTCTGCGATATTGGAAATTCAAATGCTAGTTTCTTAGATGATAATAAATATTTTACTCTTAATATAGAACAATTTATAGAATTTAAAAATGAACAAAAAATTTTTTATATTAATGTCAATGAACACCTTAAAGACCACTTAATAAAACAAAAAAATTTTATTAATCTTGAACCTTATTTTTTATTTGATACCATTTACCAAAATTTAGGAATTGATCGTATTGCAGCTTGCTATACTGTTGAAGATGGAGTTGTTGTAGATGCAGGTAGTGCTATTACTATTGATATTATTTCTAATTTTATACATTTAGGTGGCTTTATTTTACCAGGTATTGCGAATTATAAAAAAATTTACAGTCATATTTCACCACGATTAAAAAGCGAATTTAATACCCAAGTTAGTCTTGATGCTTTTCCACAAAAAACTATGGATGCTTTAAGTTATGGAGTTTTTAAAAGTATTTATTTACTTATTAAAGATGCAGCTCAAAACAAAAAACTATATTTTACTGGCGGAGATGGACAATTTTTAGCAAATTATTTTAACCATGCAATTTATGATAAACTTCTTATTTTTAGAGGGATGAAGAAAGTTTTAAAAGAAAATCCTAATCTATTGTATTAAAAATGTTACAAAAATTCTCATTAATATTTATTGCCAATAAAATTTAACTTTTTTGTAAAATAAATTAAATTAAACTTCTACTTAGGATAAATTTTATTCAAACAAAAAACAAGGAAGAATAATGAAGCAACAAGAATTTGATGTGCTTGTCATTGGAGCTGGAATTTCTGGAGCAGCCGTATTTTATGAGCTTGCAAGATATACAAATATTAAAAATATTGCATTAATAGAAAAATATAATGCTCCTGCAACATTAAATTCTAAAGGAACTAGCAATTCTCAAACAATTCATTGTGGAGATATTGAAACTAATTACACTCTAGAAAAAGCTAAAAAAGTTAAAAAAACAGCTGATATGATAATCAAATATGGACTCATGCAAAATGCACAAAACAATTTCATGTTTTCGCATCAAAAAATGGCTTTAGCTGTTGGAGATTTAGAATGTGATTATATGAAAAAACGCTATGAAGAATTTAAAGATCTTTATCCTTATATCAAATTTTTCAACAAGGAAAAAATCAGACAAATCGAACCTAAAGTAGCCTTAGGTGAAGACGGTATTAATAATAGAAGTGAAAATATATGTGCTATGGGAGTTGAAGAAGGTGAAGTTTTTACAACTGTAGATTTTGGAAAAATGAGTATAAACCTCATAGAACAAGGTCAAAAACAAAATAAAAATACTTTTGTTGCTTTCAATCAAGAAATTACGCATATAGAAAAAAAAGATAGTATATTTGTTTTAAAAACATCAAACCACCAAGAATATCATGCTAAAAGTGTTATAGTTAATGCCGGAGCACATTCTTTATACCTAGCGCATAAAATGAATTTAGGTATGAATAAATCTTGTTGGCCGGTTGCTGGAAGTTTTTACTTAACGAAAAAAAAACTTTTAAATGGGAAAGTTTATATGGTACAAAATCCTAAACTCCCATTTGCAGCCCTTCATGGTGATCCTGACTTACTTGCTAATATGAATACTCGTTTTGGACCTACTGCACTTGTCATTCCACAATTAGAACGTTATCATGGTTTAAAATCAGTGCCAGAATTTTTCGAGGCACTGAAATTAGATAAAACTGTTTTACAAGTAACTTTTAATATGTTCAAAGATCGAACAATTAGAAATTATATTTTTTACAATTATCTTTTTGAATTACCTTTAATAAATAAAATTTTATTTGTTAAAGATGCTAAAAAAATAGTTCCAAGTCTCAAAACAAAAGATATCTATTATGCAAAAGGCTTTGGCGGAGTAAGACCACAAGTTATTGATAAAAGCAAGAAAGAATTAATGCTAGGTGAAGCAAGTATTACAGAAATTCCTGGTATTATTTTTAATATGACTCCAAGTCCAGGTGCTACCAGTTGTCTAGGAAATGCCCAAAGAGATGCAAAATTAATATGTGATTATTTAGGAATGCAATTTCATGAAGATCAATTTAATTGCGAGTTATTATAATTTTTTGCATTTATTTTATAATAATTTTCAAAGGAATTACTATGCTTAAAAAAACAAAAATTGTAGCCACAGTTGGTCCAGCAAGTGAAAAAGAAGAAGTGATACGCCAAATGATCATTAATGGAGTTAATGTTTTCCGTTTAAATTTTTCTCATGGAACACATCAATATCACAAAAATAACCTTAACACTATAAGAAAAGTAGCTAAAGAATTGCACATTCGTATTGGTATTTTGCAAGATATTAGCGGACCTAAAATTCGTACAGGTGAACTTAAAGAACCTTTTGAACTAAAAAAAGGAGACAAGCTTGACTTTTACCATAAAACAATTTTGGGTGAAAAAATAACTCAAAATCACTATAAAATTAGCATCAATCAAAGTTCTGTTTTAAATATGCTAAAAATTGACGAATACATTTATCTTTGCGATGGTTCCATTCGAGCTAAAGTAACAAGCATAAATAATGAAAAAATCGAAACTATTATAGAAAATGATGGTTTTTTAAATTCAAATAAAGGTATTAATTTTCCAAATACTAAAATTAATATTGATGTTATTACCCAAAAAGATAAAAATGATTTACTTTGGGGTATAGAAAATGATGTAGATTTTTTAGCTATATCTTTTGTACAAAATGCACACGACATTGATGAAGTACGTCAAATTTTAACTCAAAATAATGCCAAAATATCTATTTTTGCTAAAATTGAAAAATTTGATGCAGTAGAAAATATTGACGATATTATTAAATCTAGTGATGGCATAATGGTTGCACGTGGAGATTTAGGCATTGAAGTTCCTTATTATAAAGTTCCAAATATTCAAAAAGAAATTATTCGTAAAGCTAACAATGCATCCAAACCTGTCATTACCGCAACTCAAATGCTTTTTTCACTTACTAAAAGCAAAACTGCTACAAGAGCTGAAATTTCAGATGTAGCAAATGCTGTTTTAGATGGCACAGATGCTGTTATGTTAAGTGAAGAAAGTGCCATTGGCATAGATCCTGCTAATGCTGTTGATATTATGTATCAAACCATAATAGAAGCTGAAAAATACTATCCTTATAATAAATTTAATGATTTTAATAATACAGATAATACAGATAAAATTATGCACTCTTCAGCCCATCTTGCGACAGATTTAAACGCTAATGCTATTTTTTCTCTTACAAGTAGTGGAAAATCAGCAATCAAAATTGCAAGATATCGTCCAAATATAGAAATTATAGCTGTTGCACATTCTGAAAAAACTTTAAATTCTTTAAGCATAGTTTGGGGTGTTAATCCTGCAATTTTAGTAAACAAAAGTAATGATCTTACAGAATTATTAAAAGATTCTGTAAGATCAGGTATTGAAAAAGGTTTTATAGATCAAAATAAATGCTATCTTTTAACCGCAGGTTTTCCAACAGGAGTAGAGGGTACAAGCAATCTCATTCGTATTCTTGATAAAGAACAAATTAATTATTATTTGCAATAAATTTCTCAAAAAAGGAATTTAATACTTATTCAATATTTAAAATATAAACCGATATAAAAGTATAAACTCGCAAAAAGGAATAATTATGCAAGTAAATACTTTTTTACATCATACCACAACAGGACAAAATTTTATTGATGATAAAACAAAAGGCAATAAAGGTAAAATTCCATTTGAAAATTTAAGTACAGTTGATGCGAAACATATCACTAATTCTTATTTAATTGAATTTCAACAACAAACAATGAAAATTGTAACAAATATAAGCAATGTACAAAATGGAATTTATCATCTTGCAAATGATTTTAATTTAGATACTGTAAAATCAATACTTGCTGATATCGATTTTGCATCTTTAAATTATGATGGTAAAAATCCACTTGATATGGATATTAATGAACTTGAAGAACTAATTAGCGAAGAAGGTTTTTTTGGAATAAAAAATACAGCCAATCGTATCGCTGACTTTGTTATTCAAAATAGTGGAAATGATATTGAAAAATTAAAAAAAGGTCTTGAAGGTATAAAACAAGGATTTAGCGAAGCAGAAAAAATGTGGGGTGGAGCACTTCCTAAAATTAGTCAAGATACTATCACCATGACGCTTGAAAAAGTTAATGCTCGTATAGACGAATTAAGCACACTAGATCTTAAAGTCTAAACCAAAACACTTCAATAATTAAAACATTTTTAATTATTGTTAATATCAAAACTAAAAAACTCACTCTTAAATTCATTAGGTAAAGTTTTATATTGAGATATTGCCGCTTGATAATTTTTAGCTTCATGATAAAGCATACCAAGAGCTGCTTTACTTTCTTTATTATTTTTATTTGTGAGTTTAGAAAGCTGTAAAAGTGCTATTGCTGAATTAGGATTATTTGCTCCTACAGCCGCAACAGCAGCTAAAAATAAAGTCTTAGTGTCTTTTGCACCATAATCATCAATCAAAGAATTATAAAGAGCATAAGCTTCCTCATATTGTTTAGCAAAAATATCTAAATAAGCCAAAGTTTGAAGTATACTTTCATCTTTTACCTTAGAAGTATGAATTATTTTTTTCAACTTTTGTCTTTCTAAATTTAAAAGCCCTACAACATGCATTAAATTGATATAAAATTCCCTAGCAATACTAGGACCACCAAATACACTACGATAATCAAGTTTTAAATTTTGGAAATGAATTTGGGCATTTTGCGCATATTCTTTAATATTTAAATTAGAATTTAAAGAATTAAAATACAAGATATTTGATAAAATATCTTCAGGTAATTCCGCTTGCAACTTAGCAATTTTAACGTCTACTTGATTATTAAGATTATTATTTTTAGCAATAATGGCTTCAAAAATTAAACTCAAAGGTGTATCTTGTTTTGATTCATCTAAATAAGGAAGCATAGAAATATAATTATCATTGACCAAAAATAACATACTTTTTTGCATATTGGCTTTAAAATTAGAATCAGCACTCATATTATCAAGAATCTCATTGTAAAGTTTAGTTGTATTCATATCAATTAATTTCGCACAAAACATAGCAAAAGCACCCGCTAAATAATTTTTAGGATTAAGATGATATGAACTTGAAAAATGTTTATAAGCAAGTTCATAATTTTGCATTTGTGCATAAGTTAAAGCTAAATTATAATGCAAAATACTATGCTCTGGATAATCTTTAATTAATTTCTGAAATTCTTGATTAGCAAGACGTAATTTTTGATTCAAAGCATAATTAATAACACTAGCAATTTTGACATTAGTAGAAGCAAGTGCCTTACTAGCATCAAGATAAGCTCCAGCATCAATGCTATCATCTACAAAATCTGCAATATTAGCCTTTTTAATATATAAAGCAGCTTGTTTACTGTCAAAAACTTGATAAGGAGCGAAATAAAAAAGTAAATCAAATTGATTTTTTTGTTTTTTCAATAAATCTTTTGAAAAAGAATTTTGCGCAATGTTTATATCAAAAAGATTTTTATTTAAATGAACTTGAATTTTATAAATATCTAAAATTTTATACCTATCTTTATCATTACGATAAGCATTTTGCAAACGTGTCAACATATCTTGATAATAACCTGTTTTAATATCAAGTAAACTTAAAGCTGCCAAACTCTGATTAAAATCTCTTTCAATTTTCATTGCTGTTTTTAAAGCAGCTTTGGCTTTAACATATTCTCCTATTCTTGCATATAATAAACCCAAAGATAAACTTGATTCAAAGCTACCTTGAGAATTTAATTGATTAATAGCCTTAGTATCAAAATACATTTTTGCATAAATTTTAGCAGATAAGTACTTTGCTACATCTGAATAAGGCTCTGTATTAATTATTTGAAACATTTGCAAAGCTTCAGGATAATACCCTTTATAATAATTAATTAAACTTAAATAGTAATCATAAAGTTTTGACTTACCTTCTTTAGAAAGATATACCTCAGCTAAATCTATATAATATCTAAATTTCTCTTTATCATTAAATTTTAAAGCACAAACTGCTGCATTAATAGCCGAAACGCTTTGATTTTCTCCATTAGCTATAGCCTTTTTAAAACTTTCAAAAGCCTCTTTAAATTTATTCTCATTCATTTGAGAAACACCTAAATTATAATTAGATAAAGACTCATTATAAACAGCAACTTGTTCATAAACTTTTAAGGCTTGTTCAATTTCACCTTTTAAATACAAAGTATTTGCCTTTTGTATCATACTATCAATTTTTTGCATATCATTATATTTATAAGATTCATCTGGTACAATTACAGGTTGCTCTATAAGCTTAGAAGCTATAATATCTGGTTTAATTTTTCCTTCATTAAAAGTTAAATAAAACAATGTAAAAACTAAAACACAAATTATTCCTAAAGATAAAGCAACAAGAGACATAAATTTACGATCTTTATACCACATTATTGGTATATTCTCTTGAGCTTTTTCAACACTTAAATTATCTTCAGGAGCACTTTCTCTTGTAAAATTAAAACCACTATCACTATTTTCTTGGGATAGTTCTTCTGGCAAAGATTTAAACTCTTCATCTTGTGGTGCTTGACCCTCTTGACCTTGAAATTCTTCTAAACTTTCATCGAATCTTTCTTTGTTTAAACTATCTTCTGATTCTTTTAATATAATATCTTCTTGTTCTGCCATTTATACTCTTAAAAATATTTTTTTAAAACATCAGGAATATGAATTCTTCCCTCTTTATCTTGATAATTTTCTATAATTGCCACCAAAGTCCTGCCCACTGCTAAAGAAGATCCATTAAGAGTATGAACTAATTCATTTTTTCCTTTATCATTTTTATAACGAATTTTAGCACGTCTTGCTTGAAAATCACGACAATTTGAAATCGAGCTAATCTCACGATATTTATTTTGTCCAGGAAGCCATACCTCAAGATCTACAGTTTTTGCTGCACTAAAACCCAAATCACCTGTACAAAGCATTAAATGTCTATGTGCCAAACCCAAAGAGCTTAATAAATCACTCGCACATTCAAGCATTTGTTCAAAAACCTCATCACTTTGTTCAGGTTTAGTAATACTTACAAGTTCTACTTTTTCAAATTGATGTTGACGAATGATACCTCTTGTATCACGCCCTGCACTTCCTGCTTCTTTTCTAAAACAAGCACTATAACAAGTCATTTTTATTGGCAAACTCTCACTACTTAAAATCTCACCACTATAAAGATTAGTCACAGGAATTTCAGAAGTTGAAATTAAATACAAATCCTCATCTTTTATCCTATACATATCGTCTTTAAATTTAGGCAATTGTCCCGTTCCAAACATAGTATTTTCATTGACTAAAAAAGGCACATTTACCAATTCAAAACCACGACTTCTATTAAAATCTATCATATAATTTATCAAAGCACGGTTTAACAAAGCGCCTTCATTTTTAAGTACACAAAAACGACTTTGAGAAATTTTAACCCCACGTACAAAATCAAGCCAATTTAATTTCTCTCCTAACTCAAAATGTTCTTTTGGAGTAAAATCAAATTCTATCGGTATTAATACTTTTTTAAGTTCTACATTTTCATTTTCATCTTCTCCCACAGGCACCGCATCATCAGGGATATTAGGAATAGCATAAACAATAGTCTCAAGTTCCTTTTCTAAAACATTAACCTTTTGACTTTGCTCATTGATTTTTATTTTATTTTTATTTAATTGTTCTTTTAAATTTTCTTTATCTTTCACACTGTTTAATTCTTTACTAAATTTATTTTGAAAAGCTTGCAATTGCTCTAAGCTTGTTTTTTCTTTTTTTAAACTAATAAAAAGCTCAGCAAGTTTTTTTAAGATCTCTTCATCTATTTTTTTATTTTTTAATTTTTGAGCCACCTCATTAAAATTATTTTGTAATTTTTTTAAATCTAGCATATTTTACTTCCTAAAATCCGATTTTTTCATAAATTTTTTGCATTTTCTCTTTAGCAATTTTTCTTGCCTTTTGTGCACCAAAATCTAAAATTTCTTTTAAATGAGAAGGTTTTTGTAAAAACTCATTATATTTTTGCCTAGCTTCTTTAAAATATGCACTTAAAACTTCATTTAAATACATCTTAAAATGTCCATAACCCTCACCACCTTTTTCATAACGAGCTTGCAATTTTTTTTGCTCTTTATCATTCAAAAATAATTTTATAATTTTAAAAACATTACAATTTTCATAATCTTTAGAATCTTTTAAAGGAGTACTATCTGTAACTATAGAAGTAATTTGTTTTTTTAAAGTTTTTTCATCAGTAAAAATATCTATAGTATTTTGATAAGATTTACTCATTTTAACACCATCTGTTCCCACCACTACTGCAACTTTCTCATCAACTCTAGGTTCAGGTAAAACAAAAATTTCACCCCACTCATTATTAACTTTTAAAGCTATATCACGAGCAATTTCTAAATGTTGAATCTGATCTTTTCCTACAGGAATAATCTTTGCATCAAACAATAAAATATCAGCTGCCATTAATACAGGATAAGAAAAAAGTCCATGGGATGCACTCAGTCCTTTAGCCACTTTATCTTTATAACTATGAGCACGTTCTAATAAACCCATAGGAGTAAATTGCGATAAAATCCAATAAAGCTCTATAACTTCTTTTACATCACTTTGCAACCAAAATACACTTTTTTGAGGATCAATACCAAGACTCAAGAAAGCTGCAGCAGCTTTTAAAGAATTTTGTTTTAATTCTTCTCCATTTTGTAAGGAAGTCATAGCATGATAATTTGCAATAAATATAAACATTTCATTAAAATCTTGAGCATCTACTATTTGTTTAATCGCACCAAAATAATTACCTATATGCAAATCTCCACTTGGTTGAAGCCCTGTTAATACTCTCATTTTACCACCTTTTTAATCTCACTTAAAAGTTTATCTACATTTTTATTTTCTATATCAAGAATAAAATGTGCTTTTTTTTCATATTTATTTAAACGTTCATTATATAATTTTTTTGCTTTAATTTCATCATAAAATAAAGGTCTTTTAAAAATTTCATTATCATCTAAATTCTTTTTTAAATATTCAAAACTTGCCTTTAAATAAATACAAAAACCCATATTTTCTAAATTTGAAACATGAATAAAACCCCCTCCAGTTGCAATACAAGCTTTATTACAATGTATAAAAAAATTAGCCATTTTTTGTTCTTCTTCTCTAAAAAATTGTTCGCCTTTTTTTTCAAAAATAGTATTAATTTTTTGATTAAATTTTTGTTCTATTAAAACATCGCTATCTAAAAAAACAAGATCTAAATCCTCAGCTAAAGCTCTAGCTAAAGTGCTTTTTCCACAACCCATAAAACCTATAAAAATGATATTTTTAAATCTCATCATTTTCCTTATTCCCCTTCTTACGCGAAGCAATTACTAAAGGAACTCCTTTTAAATCAAATTCTTTTCTAATTTGATTTTGCAAATAACGTTTGTAGCTAAAATGTAAAGCCTTAGGACGGTTCATAATAAGAGCAATTTTAGGTGGAGCTAAGTCATACTGAACTGCATAATAAATTTTTACTAATTTACCGCAATCATGAGGCAAAGGATGTAATTTTAAAGCATTTTGTACTGAAATATTAAGTTTTGAAGTAGGAATTTTTTGTATGAAATTCTCAAAAACTTTTAAAATTTGATCAAGTAAAACATGCACTCTTTTTCCGCTTAAAGCTGAAACACTAACCACAGGTGCATAAGCAAGAAATTTAAAACGATCAAGATGCAATTCTTTAATTGTTTGATTAAAATCTCTTTCACTTATATCCCACTTATTTAAAACTATAATTACGCCTAAATAATGCTTAGCCATAAGTCCTGCAATACGTTCATCAAGTTCATTAAAACCTTCTTGAGCATCTAATACTAAAAGTGCAATTTGCGAATTTTGTAGAATTTTTTCAGTACGATTTAAAGCAAAACGTTCAAGACCTTGAATTTTACTCCTTTTCCTAATACCTGCGGTATCAACAAATTCTATCACCTTATCTTTATACATTATGCTTTCATTAACAGGATCTATAGTTGTACCTGCTAAGGTGCTTACTACACTTCTTTCTTGTTTTACTAAGACATTTAAAAGACTTGATTTTCCAACATTAACGCGACCTATAATACCAACTCTAATATGATTTTGATCAATTGATTTAAATTCAATTTCTTCATCTTTTTGATAATTTTCTAAAAAATCTTCTAAATTTTCTTCTTCATCGGGAATTAAAAATTCTTCGTGCAAAAATTTTTCTATCCAATTATAAAGTTCATCCAAGCCTGTATTATGCACTACAGAAAGATGAAAAATTTCTTTTATACCAAAATTTGAAAATTCCCATGCTCTTTCTTCATCTTTTTTATTATCTATTTTATTAATCACCAAAGCTATAGGCTTTTGTAATTTTTTTAAAAAATAAAAAAATTGCCTATCTTCTTCATCGGGAGCTAATTTCCCATCAACCAAATAAAGAATAATATCACTTTCTTTTGCAGCTTTTAAAGTATTTTTTTTAACCGCTTTAAAAAGTTCGTTTTTATCATCAAGCCCACCGCTATCAACAAGTAAAGCTTTTTTAGAATGAAGATGAATTTCTGTTTTATTCGTATCTCTAGTTGTGCCTGAAATCTCACTTGTAATCGCAATTCTTTGCTTTGCCATTCTGTTAAAAAGACTTGATTTTCCAACATTTGGCTTACCTATGAGTATAATGCTTTGCATTTTTTTCCAATCCAAAAGTTTTAATATATGAATTATATAAGATTTGCCTTAATATTAAGCAAAAAAGATTAGAATTAACCATATTTTAATTAAGGAAAAAGATGCTAAAAATAATTAAACATAACTTAGGAATTTATTTTATGATTTTAGCTTGTTTAGATTTTGCATTTATGGGAGCTTGTGCAAAAATCTTAAGCAAAGAAATAAGCTCAATTGAAATCATGTTTTTTAGAAATATTATAGGAATTTTTTTTATTGTTTATCTTTTAAAATCTTCTAAATTTCATAAAAAAGGGGGAAATTTTTGGCTTTTAGTGTTTCGTGGAGTAGCAGGAACACTCTCACTTTATATGTTTTTTTATAATATTTCAAATATTACTTTAGGTGTGGCTTTTGCCTTTCAAAAAACCTCCCCTATTTTTATAGCCTTACTTTCTTTAATAATTTTTAAAGAAAATATTGGATTTAAAGGTTGGCTTGGGATATTACTTGCTTTTAGTGGGGTAATATTCATTATGCAACCTTGGGAAGATAATTTAATGTCTTCAAATTTCGATTTAAAAAATTCGATTATAGGTGTTGTAAGCGGATTTTTAGCTGCCTTAGCTCTTACAAGCGTTAGAGAACTTAAAAAATTTTACACCACAGAGCAAATTGCCTTTTCTTTTATTTTTTTAGGTACCTTAATGCCTCTCATTTCAATGTTAAGTGCTCAATTTTTTGATCCACAATATTTAAAATCATTACATTTAGATTTTATTCTAGCACCCTTTGTTATGCCAAGTATGACAGCTTGGCTTATTATTATCATTATGGGAACTTTAGGAACCATTTATCAAATTCATGTTACTAAAGCTTATAGCGTAGCTAAACAAGCAGGTGTTATAGCCGGAATAAGCTATCTTGATGTAGTATTTAGCATGATAGTAGGAATAATTTTAGGAGATAATTTACCAAATACTATGATTTTTTTAGGTATAATAGGAATTGTTTTTGGTGGATTAATTTTAGTTAAAAATAAAGGAAAAAAATGACAAAAATAATATTAATTGCTGGTCCTTGTGTAATAGAAAATAAAGATTTAGTTTTTAAAGTGGCTGAACAATTAAAAGATTTTAATGAAAATGAAAATATAGAATTTTATTTTAAATCAAGCTTTGATAAAGCAAATCGCACAAGCATAAATTCTTTTCGTGGACCTGGACTTGAAGAAGGACTTAAAATTTTACAAAGCATAAAAAATGAATTTGGTATGAAAATTCTTACTGATATACATGAAAGTACTCAAGCAAATCCTGTAAGCGAAGTAGCAGATGTTTTACAAATTCCTGCTTTTTTATGTCGCCAAACAGATTTACTTGTCTGTGCAGCTAAAACTAAAGCAAAAGTTAATATTAAAAAAGGACAATTTTTAAATCCAAGCGATATACAATATAGCGTTAAAAAAGTCCTTCAAACACGTGGTATAGAAAAAGAAGGTTATGAAGTTGCCAAAGAAAATGGTGTTTTTGTAGCTGAAAGAGGAGCTAGCTTTGGCTATGCTAATTTAGTCGTAGATATGCGTTCTTTAGTAATTATGCGTGAATTTGCTCCTGTAATATTTGATGCAACACATAGCGTGCAAATGCCTGGAGCTGCTGGAGGAAGCAGCGGGGGCAAAAGTGAATTTGTAGAACCTTTAGCAAGAGCAGCTGCTGCTGTAGGCGTTGATGGTTTTTTCTTTGAAACCCATGTAAATCCTTGCCAAGCCCTATGCGATGGAAGCAATATGCTTGATCCAACACGTCTTAAAAATTGCATGAAAGTATTATTAGAAATTCAAAATATCATAAAGGAAAAATAAAAATGAATATCATTGAAGGAAAACTAAACTTGCATTCAAATGCCAATATTGCCATTATTAATGCAAGATTTAATCATATCATTACAGATCGTCTAGTAGAAGGCGCTAAAGACGCCTTTTTAAGACATGGAGGCAAAGAAGAAAATTTAAGCCTTATACTTGTTCCTGGTGTTTTTGAAATTCCTTTCATCTTAAAAAAAGCTATAGAATCTCATCAATTTGATGGTATTTGCTGTGTTGGAGCTGTGATCCGTGGATCAACTCCACATTTTGATTATATTTCAGCAGAAACCACTAAAGGCGTGGCTAATGTAAGCTTAAACCACAATACTCCAGTTAGTTTTGGAATTTTAACAACTGATACTATAGAACAAGCTATAGAAAGAGCAGGTAGCAAGGTAGGTAACAAAGGTTTTGAAGCTATGATAACAGTTATTGAAATGCTTAATTTAAGCAAGGAATTTTAATGGCATCACGTCATCAAGTCCGTCAAAGTGTTGTATCTTTACTCTATGCCTTTGAATTAAATTCTGAGCATGATGCTTTTATTAATGAAATTTTAGATGAAAAAAAAATACGTAATGAACAAAAAAAATTCACCTTAAGCTTATATCATGGAATTTTAGCTAATTTAAATAATATTGATCAAACCCTTAATTCATTTCTTAATGAAAATAAAATTATAGCTTTAGGATATATAGAAAGATCAATATTAAGGCTTGGGGCCTATGAATTACTTTTTACTGATACACCTAGCGCTGTAGTTATTAATGAAGCTATAGAACTCGCCAAAGAACTTGCTAATGATAATTCTCCAAAATTTATTAATGGAGTTTTAGATACTTTGATAAAGACTAAAAAATGAAACTTTGTGTTGCACTCGATCTTGCCACTAAAAAAGATTGCTTACAACTTGCTAAAAAATTGAAAAATTTAGATCTTTGGCTTAAAGTAGGTTTAAGATTATATCTAAGAGATGGTTTTAAAATCATAAAAGAACTTAAAGAAATTGATGATTTTAAAATTTTTCTTGATCTTAAAATTCATGATATTCCCAATACTATGGCGGATGCATGTGAAGAAATTTCAAAACTCGATGTAGATATGATAAATATCCATGCAAGTGCTGGAAAAATAGCTATGCAAGAAGTTATGTCAAGACTTAACCAACTTCCAAAACGTCCCTTAGTTTTAGCTGTTTCTGCTTTAACAAGCTTTAATGAAGAAGATTTTTTTAGTATTTATAAGCAAGAAATTAAAAAAGCAGTAATTAATTTTTCAAAAATATCTTTTCAAAGTGGTCTTGATGGTATGGTGTGCTCAGTTTTTGAAAGTAAAATTATTAAAGCAAATACGCACGCTAATTTTTTAACATTAACACCTGGAATTCGTCCTTTTAAAGAAGCAAACGACGACCAAAGACGCGTTGCTGATCTAGCAATGGCAAAAAATAATTTAAGCGATTTTATAGTTATTGGAAGACCTATTTATAAAAACGATAACCCAAGAGAAATTTGTAAAAAAATTTTAGAAAACATAAAATAATATGAAATAATTAATACCCATAAATTAAATAATCTATATTCTCTTATCAATAAAATATACTATCAAAATAAATACAAAAAAACAAAATTTTTAATTAAAAAGCTTTCAACTTTTTAAAACTAAAAATCTCAAAATAAGAATTTAAAAAGCTTTAAAAATTAATTTTATATTAACGCTATTGTAGTTTAATAATAAAAATTTTTAATAAGGAAAAATTATGAATATTACTCCTGAAAATTTATATAAAAAAAGAAGGGAATTTATAAAAATGGGAGCTGGAGCTTTACTAAGCTCTACTTTATTAAGTTCTAAATTATCTGCTTTAAACTTTACAAGTGATACCAATCTTAATAAATTAGAAATCAGTGATGAAAAACTTGCTACAAATTATGTTAATTTTTATGAATTTTCAACTGATAAAAAAAGAGCTGTATCTTTGGCACAGAATTTAAAAACCCAAAATTGGAAAATAGATATTAATGGAGAAGTAGAAAAACCTTTTAGTTTAAATATGGAAGATATTTTAAAATTTTCTCTAGAAGAAAGAATTTACCGTTTACGTTGCGTTGAAACCTGGTCTATGGTGGTACCTTGGATAGGTTTTGAATTGCGTCGTTTAATTGATATGGCTAAACCTACAAATGAAGCAAAATTTATCAAATTTACCACACTTTTTGATAAAAATCAATTTCCTGATCAAAATGCTTTATTTCCAACCATAGACTATCCTTATGTAGAAGGTCTTCGTATGGATGAAGCTATGCATCCATTAACTTTATTAGCCGTAGGCATGTATAAAAAACCTTTACAACCACAAAATGGAGCTCCAATACGCCTTGTTGTACCTTGGAAATATGGTTTTAAAAGTATCAAATCTATAGTAAAAATAGAATTTGTCAAAGAACAACCAAAATCCACATGGGAATTAGCAAACCCTAGAGAATATGGATTTTATGCAAATGTAAATCCCAATGTATCTCACCCTAGATGGTCTCAAGCTAATGAAAGAGCTTTAGGAGATTTCTTTACCAAATCAACCTTATTATTTAATGGATATGAAAAAGAAGTAGGAAATTTATATGCTGGTATGGATTTAAAGGTAAATTTTTAATGCATATAATACATTTTAATATACTTGCTTTTTTAAGCTTTTTAACAAGTTTAATTTACAGCTTATATAATATTTTTCAATCTTTTGATCTAGTAAAAGAAATTTATATTTATACTGGAATTTTTGCCTTGATTTTTTTAAATTTAAGCATATTTTTTTCTTTAATCCAATTTAAAAAGACAAAAAATTATCCCAAATTATTAGGAATTTTTGCAGCATTTTGGACTATTTTGCATTTTTTAAATTATTTTATTTTTGATAGAAATGCAAAAATTTCAAGACTTCTTGATGATATCTCACACCATCTATTAGAGGCAAGTGGTTTTATTGCTTTTATTATCATCCTTTTCATGCTTGCAAGCTCTTTTAAATGGTTTACAAAAATTCAAAAAATAAGAAAATTAGGGTATTTGTGCCTAGTTTTGGCAAGCTATCATTATTTTTTAAGTCCAAAAGTTCCTATGTTTTGGGAATGGAGTGCTTTAATTCTTGGATTATTATATTTCTTATTCCATTATATAAAAATATTTAAAAAATTAAAATCCAACAATTTTACTTTTATCAAAACTAGAATTTAATTCTTTTTGTATACTTTCTAGAAAATCTCGCATACGAAAAATTCCATCTTTAGATACAGCTATTTTTAAAGCTGTATTTTTTATCACCATTAAGATTTGCGCTCCACTTAATTCATATTGAGCCAAGATATTTATATCAAAAGCCTTTTCAAATGATGCTTTTTTAGGTAAAAATTTATCCCACATCTTTAATCTATCTTTTAAATCAGGCTTTTTAAATTCTATCTTATAATCAAATCTTCTTGAAAAAGCACTATCTAAACTCTCTAAAAAATTCGTTGTAGCAATGATTACTCCGCTAAAACGTTCAATCTGTTCTAAAAATATATTTTGCATTTGATTATGCATTTTATCACTTCCACCACTACTTTCAACTCGAGCACTTAAAAACTGATCAGCTTCATTCAAAAGCAAAATGGGACTTTGTTTACAAGTTTGAACTATATTCTTATAAGTATCAAAAATTTTTCTAACATTTTGCTCGCTTTCTCCCACCCATTTACTAAGAATTTTTGAACAATCAAAACTCAAAATAGTCTTTTTCATTGATTTAGCCATAGCTAAAGCTGACATAGTTTTACCCGTTCCTGCAGGTCCATAAAAAATAATTTTTGCTTCTATATTTTTACTGCTCTTTATACCCCAAGAGTGCAATCTTTCTAAAACTTTTTTATCTTGCTGTTTTAAAATATTTTCTAAAAGTTCTTTTGTATTTTTAGGCATAATAACATCATTAATATCAGCACTAGGCTCTATAAGTTCAAATATATCTTGTTCTTTTAAAACATTTTCAATTTTAATTTTTTTACTTTGTTTAAACTCAAAATTTATAATCCTTTGCAAAATTTCATCTCTTATAAAAAAACTTTTAGAAATATCTCCAAAAGCATTTAAATATTCATCATATTCAATTAAATGTAAAAGAGAGGTATTTTCTTGTAATAGTTTTTTATTATTATGCTTTTCCAAATCATTTTCACTAACCAAAGAAAGTAAAAAATTCATTTCTCTTGATATAGAATTTTCACTATTTAAAACATATTCTTCTTTTAAAAGTGCTAAAAAAATAATTTGTTCTTTAAAATCAAGATTATATTCTTTAAAAATATCCGCTAAAATATTATAAAATTTACTTTTTTTCAATCTTTGTTTAATATGCTTTTCATAAAGCTTAATTTGATTTTTTATTTCAATATTATAAGCACTTTTTTGTACAAAACTCAATCTTTCATATAAACGAATACGTATAAATTCGTCTTTTAAATATTCTAAATAATCACTATAAGCTTCACATTTTTTAAAATCTAAATGAGGTTTTTCCTCTAAAAATTCTAAAAAATACTCACTCAAACTTAACTCACTTTGAAGTAAAGTAAGAATCAATGTTTGCGTTTTACCAGTCTCCATATTTTTAAAAAAACTTGAATTTTGATTTACAAAACCTCTTTCAATAAGTTTTTTCAAGTCTTTTAAAGCATCTAAATAAGTATATTTATCATTACCAAAAATATTTGACAATAAAGTAAAAGTATTAATAGAAGATACCGAAACAACATAATTTTTACAAAGCTCTCTTAAAATTAAAGCTTCATTTTTTGTACATTTAAGCTCTTTATAAATTTGGGTATCTTCTATATTTTTGCAACTCAAAAAGTTTTTTAATTTATCCATTATTTTTTAAATTCCTTTAGTTCACTCTCATTAAATTCTATACAAATATTTTCATCTAAAAAATGTTCCTCAAAAGGTAAATAACAAATCTTTAATTTCCCTCTATCTAGTAAAAAATTATTATTAAATTTCACATTTTGCAAATCTTCAAAGCATTCATTACAAGCATTTTGAAGTTTCATATGAAGAAGATTTTTGAAATCTTGGTTTTCAATATCATATAAATCATATAATTTTAAAAACTTATGATTATGCATATCATAAACAAAATTTTTTAATTCTAAAACTTCACGACTTATACCATCTTCGTAAAAATAATGAGTCTGTTCAAAACTTAATCTTTCATCTTTAAAAAAAATAGGTTTTTGACGAATTTGTTCAAAACTTAATATACCTTTATGAATAGGATAAAAATCTTGAAAATTATGACTAAAATTAATAAAATTATGCTTTATACGTATACTATCTTCAGATCGAATAAGCTCTAAAGAAGTTTCCCCTAAATTTTGACCTTTATATATTTTTTGATCATATATTAATATTTTAGAAGAATTAATTTTATATTTTTTTTGTTCATCTTGCCAAAAATCATTTATCTTAATAAGTGGAATTTCTAAATTCCCATTTTTATCATTGATAACTAAAAAACTAGAACTAGTTTGATTATTATCTCTATCAAAAAGAGGAATCATAGGATTATTATTATATACTATGGCGAAAATTTCTTTATTTTCTAAATCATAAAAAAACAATTCTCCTTTATAAATTTGAGCAAAAGTCAATTTTACACAACAAAAGATAAATAAAAAAAACCTCAAAATTTATCCTTTAATTTTGAATGTATGTTAAAACAATTTTTATACCTGAAATATTATCAAAAAAACTTACTTTATCATAACAAACTTGATAAAAAATTTCATAATTTTTACTTTTTAAATTTTGCTTAAAACCACAACTTGTTTTTTCTATGTTACGACCCTGCCATAAAACATTTTTATTTAAAATATCTTTTAAAATATCCTCATAATATATATTTTTAAAAAACTTTTGATTAAATACTTCCTTATCATAACATATAAAATTCAGGCATATTTTATCTTTTATTTTTATTTGAAAGAAAGCTCGTCCTAATTTATAAACCTCTAAATTTAACATATGATTTTCTTTTTTTAAAAAAGCCACATCATGAATTTTTACCATAGGAGAAATAATCAAAGTGTTTAAACTTTGAGTTGAAGCATTTTGATTTTTTACACTACATCCATAAATAAAAAAAACTAATACTGCAATAAAGCAATATTTCATAATTTAACCTTATTTAAAATTTTTAAAACTAAGATTAAGCTCTAATTGAAGATTTTTAAGTAAACTCATTGTTGCTTGCAAATCATCAATTTGCTTAGCTTTAATACGAATTTCTTCTCCTTTCATGGAAAAATCTACTTTCAGTTTACTATCTTTAATTGCTTTATTGATTTTTTTTGCACTTTGACTATCTATATGATCATTAACTTTTAAATTTAAACGAAATATTGCCCCATGTTCACGAGAAAGCTCTTTAATAGCATTTGCATTAATACCTCTTTTAATTAACTTTACAATCAGTGTATCAACTAATACATTTAACTTTGATTCACTAGAACATCCAAGTTTAAAAATCTTATCTTTTTCACTGAATTCAATTTCATATTTTATGCCCTTTAAATCATAACGAGTTCTAAGCTCTTTTTTTGCCTGCTCAAAAGCATTTTTAAGCTCTTGCTTATCTAATATCAAAACTGTGCTCATTTGCCATTTTCAATCCATTCTTTAAGATTATTAAAGACCATATCCATTAAGACACTTAAAGCTTCTTTACTCGCCCATGCTACATGTGGAGTAATAATTAAATTTTCCTTATTTTGAATATTTAATAGTGGATGATTTTCTATCATAGGCTCATACTCTAAAACATCTAAAGCTACACGAATATTTTTTTCATCTATAATTTTTGCTAAATCTATTTCATTAATAATACCACCTCTACCGACATTAACTAAAATTGCACCATCTTTTAAAAACCGTAAATTATTAAAATTGAGTAAATTATAAGTTTTTGCATTTAAGGGTGCATGAATACTTACAATATCACAACTTTTCAATAACTCATCTAAACTTAAATGTATAAAATCTAAATTATGATTTGTCCCACTAGTGGAATAATAATAAATTTGAGCTCCAAAAGTTTGAGAAATTTTTGCCACTTCTTTGCCTATAGCTCCTAAACCTATAATACCATGTTTTTTACCATTGAGCGTATTTAAAATCCTGCTATAATCAGTGAAAATAGGACTATTGCACCATTTGCCTTCTTGACTCCATTGAGTATAATAAACAACATGATTTAAAAAAGCAAATATTAAAGCAAAAGTATGCTGCACAACACTCATAGTAGAATATCCTGCTGCATTTTTTACTATTATACCTTTTTGCTTGGCATATTCAACATCAATATTATTTACACCTGTAGCAGTTTCTAAAATAAGTTTTAAATTCCCGCATGCATCTATAACCTTTTTATCAATTACTACCTTATTAGTCATAACAACATCAGCATCTTTTAAACGCTCAATAGTTTGTTCTTTACTTGTTGTATTATAAACCTCTAAAGAACCCAATTGTTTAAAAATACTTAAATCATAAGTCCCTAAAGTTGCTGCATCTAAACATACAATTTTCATTTTTAATCCTTAATAATATGACCTACAAATTTAGAATAATTATCAAGTATAAGACCACCTTTTCTAAAACCTAAACCACAAGCCTCATAAGCAAAAAAAACACCTGCTTGATAGTATTCATTTTCATGAGAATTAAATTCCACATATTCTTGATAAATTACTTTATTATTTGCATAAGGACCAACATTTTCATGTAAAATTTGTCCCTCTTTTATTATACTAATATTTGCTCCCTCTCGACCAAATACAGGTTTTTTTACATAATTTTTTCCTTCTAAAGGCTTATCCTTTGTCTCCAAAAGCAAAGGATGATTAGGAAAAAGCTCCCATAAAATTTTCAAAATTCCTTTAGATTGAAATAAAAGAGTATAAGCAGGATTTAAAATAATAGCCCTTTGATTACGCATAATTTGTGTTAAAAGCATAGCAAGTTCACCTTCTTCTATAGCTATATCTTCCCAAGGGATAAGTTTAAACCAGTATTCATAATTTTCACCATCTTTTAAAATTCCCTCTTCACTAAATTCAACTTCATCCACAAAAGAAAAATCAGTTTTAAAACCTGATTCTTTAGCAATGTGAGAAAGTAATTTTGTAGTAATTTCTTCTTCTTTGCTTCCTGCTACACTTGAAAATAAAATTTTCCATCCTTGATAATGATCTCTAAAACTTTCAATACTTTCATCAAGAGTAATAAGTCTTTTAAAATTATCCATCAAACCTTCATAAATATTATTAAATTGTGCACTCTCATCCATACCATTTTGTTTTAAAATCGCCCATTGTAAAATGGCACTTTCAAAAAGAGCTGTTGGTGTATCAGCATTAAATTCTATCAATTTTATAGGTCTACCATCAAGTCCACCTGCTAAATCAAAACGTCCATACAAATGCCAATGCACTTCATTTTCCCAACTCATTTTAATCGCATTAATCAGGTTAAAAGGTATACCTAATTCATCAAAACGATTATTATCTATAACATTTTGAGCTGCACTTATAAACATATCATAAAGCTCATTTACAGCTTCATAATATGCATTTGCCTCTTCATTTGTAACACACACTAATTTATTGCCAATATAATCACTCCCATCTTCATCTGTATGCCATGAAAAACCTATGCTTTCTAAATAATCTTTTTGAAGTTTATTAACTTGTAATAATTGCATTTTATATCCTTAAGAACCAAAAGATGAAGAACTAGAACTTGCCTTAGATCCTCCTCCGAAAAATCCTGATTTTTTAACTCCTGAACCAGAATTTGTTGCACCTGCCTTATTAAAACTATTTACACTTCTTTGATAAGCACTTTGATTAGAAAAAGCACTGCGTTGTTGATTGGCAAAATTTTGATTATTAAAAAGCTTTGAACCTATCCAGCTTCCTAAAATTGCTCCTGCAGCACTTGCAAGCAAAGCCTCACCTAAACCTAAACCTCCATTGCTAATTTGTCCATTATCTTTAGTTAAATTAGAAGTTCCATTATCAATTTTCATTGCTTCTTGTTTAATCAACGCATCCATTTCTTCTTTGGATAAAATACGCTCCATACCATTAAGTTCTTTTAGTACAACTCTTGTTTCATCACTTGGATATTGATCTTTAATCTTATATTGTCCTGGAGCCAATTCCTCAATAATAACAAAAGCCCCTTTTGTATTAGCTGCTTGATTTAAAATATCTGCATCTTGATTATTATTTTGACATCCTACCAAAACACCACCTGCAACAGCTGTTAAACCACTAATCATACTAAGCTGAATAATTTTTTTAATTTGTTTCATAAATCTATCCTAATTTAGAGGCAAAAATTTTCTAATTTTTTAAGAATTTTAACAAAAAATAATAAATATTTTAATAATTAGTAGAATATAAAAAAGATAAAAAGCCCATTTGGGCTTTAAGCTTAAAGTCTTGATTCATAACGTCTAAGCATATAAAGTCTTTTAAGCATTTTTTTACGTGCTGAAATTTTTTGTTTTTTACGAATTTCAGTCATAGGCTCAAAAAATCTTCTTGCTCTTACTTCAGTTACAACTAGATTCCTATCTACTTGTTTTTTGAATTTACGATAAGCCTCATCAAAAGACTCATTAGGATGCACCTTAATTCCTGGCACAGTCCTCACCACCTTTCTATAAAAATAAATTTTTAGCTTATTATTATAAAATTTTTCTTATTAATTCTAACTTAGAAAGCATTTAAAAATTGTTTTAGTTTTATCAGATATAATTATTAAATTGCAAAGTTAATGTTTTATTAAGATTATGAACTTGGAATTTTAAAATGCAAGGATATATTACAACTTATACAAAAAAGCGATATTTTGTATATTTAATTGCAAGTATTGTTATACTTGTTTTGCCTTTTATAAGAATAAATGGAAACCATTTTTTTCTTTTAAGTTTTGATCATTCTAAATTAAATTTATTTTTTATGTCTTTTTCAACGCAAGAATTTTATCTCATGCCCTTTGTTCTTATATTTCTTTTTTTATTCATCTTTTTTATTACAACTTTAAGTGGAAGAATTTGGTGTGCTTGGACTTGTCCTCAAACTATTTTTAGGGTTATATATAGAGATATTATTCAAACTAAAATTCTTAAAATTCGTCAAAATATTAATAATAAACAAAAAGAATATCAAGGAAAGTATTTTAGAAAATTTATAGGAATAATTCTTTTTTATCTCATTTCTATAGCTGCTATAAGTAACTTACTTTGGTATTTTATTCCTCCTGAAGATTTTTTTTATTATATACAAAATCCTCAAGAACATTTACTTTTAATGGGAATATTATTTTACGCTAGTTTATTATTTACATTTGATATAACTTATTTAGCTGAAAAATTTTGTATTTATGTTTGTCCTTATGCAAGAATACAATCTGTTATGTTTGATCATGATACTATGCAAGTTATTTATGATGAAAAACGCGGTGGTTTAATTTATAAAGATCATAATAAACTTTACAAAAAACCACCTCAAGGAGAATGTATAGGTTGTGAAGCTTGCGTTAGTATTTGTCCTACACATATTGATATACGCAAAGGTATGCAACTTGAATGCATTAACTGTCTTGAATGTGCAGATGCTTGTTCAAAAGTACAAAATAATTTTAATAGACCAAGTCTAATTAACTGGACTAGTGCCAAAGCTATCCAAACAGGCGATAAAATTCATTATTTAAGATTTAGAACTGTAGCTTATTTTATCATTCTTTTAATTGCTTTAGCAATCTTAATTATTATGGGAAATAAAAAAGAAAATATGCTCTTAAATATTAATCGTAGTAGTGAATTATACAATATTTCAAATATTAAAGGAGAAACAGTCATTTCAAATGCTTATACTTTTTTATTTCAAAATACAGACTCTAAAACTCATGAGTATTATTTCAAAGCGAATTTAGAAGGAGTTGATGGTGGAATTGAAATTATACGACCAAAAAAATCTTTTATATTAAAAGCAGGAGAACAAGCTAAAAAAATAGTAGTGATTAAAGCTACAAAAAAATTAGCAAACTATGATCAAAAAGATACGATCTTAACTCTTCATATAAAAGCTTATGCTACAGATGATCAAGAGATTTCAGTTTCTAGAAAAAGTATATTTGTATACCCAAAAAGCACAATCATAAAGGATCAATAATGAATTCAAATAAAACACCCTCAAAGAAAGTTTTAGCTAGACAAGAAAAAATTAAAAATGTAGCCTTAGAACTTTTTTTAACAAAAGGATACCAAGAAACAAGTCTTAGCGATATTATTAAATTATCTGGAGGTTCTTATTCTAATATTTATGATAGTTTTAAAAATAAAGAAGGATTATTTTTTGAAATTTTAGATGATATATGTAAAAAACACTTTCACCTTATTCGCTCAAAAACACAAGAAATTAAAGATGGAAGCTTAAAAGAAATTTTAATTTCTTTTGGAATGGCTTTTGTAGAAATTTTCAATCAGCCAGAAGCTGTAGCCTTCGGTAGAATTGTCTATTCTCAAGTTTATGATAAAGACAGACATCTTGCTAATTGGATAGATAATAATCAACAAAATTTTTCTTATAATATTCTTATGGATTTTTTTCAACAACAAGAAGATTCTTTCATGAAAAAAAATGCTGAAAAACTTGCTATTACTTTTTGCACCATGCTTAAAGAACCCTATCATCATCTTAATGTTTTAATCAACGCTCCTTTAAAAAATAAAAAAGAACAAAAAAAACATGTTGAATTTATAGTCAATATTTTTCTAAATGGAATTAATAGCCATAAAAACCTATCTTAAAATAACAAATTTATTAACTAAATTAAGATATAATTAACCAAAAAATAGCTTAAAAAATTTTGTAATTTTTATTACAAAATTTTAACATTAAATTTTTCAAGGCAAAATTATGAGATTATTTCCAAAAAAAATTATTCTAACTTTAAGCATTATATCCTTATTCATTGCTTGCACTAAAGAACAAACACCAAAAATGCAAATGCCGCCTCAACCTGTAACAACTATGATGGTACACTCTGAAGATTTACCACTTAGTTTTACTTATCCAGCTAAGCTAGTTAGCAATTATGATGTTATTATAAAACCTCAAGTTAGTGGTATAATAGTAAATAAACTTTTTAAAGCTGGCGATATTGTAAAAAAAGGACAAACTTTATTTATAATAGAACAAAATAAATTTAAAGCTAATGTTGATATTGCTTATGGACAAACCTTAATGGCTCAAGCAAATTTTGAAAATGCCAGTAAGGATTTTAATCGCTCCAAAACTCTTTTTAATAAAGGCGCAATCTCCCAAAAAGAATATGATGCTGCTCTTGCCACATTTGATAATTCCAAAGCTCATTTAACAAGTGCTAAAGCTCAACTTCTAAACGCAAAAATCGACCTAGATCATACAAAAATAAAGGCTCCATTTGATGGCACCATAGGCGATGCTTTAATTAACGTAGGAGATTATGTAAGTGCTTCATCAAGTGAACTTGTTAGAATTACTAATTTAAACCCTATTTATGCAGATTTTTTTATTTCAGATACAGATAAACTTAACTTGGTTCGCAACACTCAAAATGGAAGATGGGATTTAGATAATATCCATGCCAACTTACATTTTAATGGAGAGACAATTAAAGGAAAGCTTTATTTTATTGATTCTGTAATTGATGCTCATAGTGGCACAGTAAAAGCAAAAGCTATTTTTGAAAATAACAATTCTTCATTATTACCAGGAGCTTTTGCAACAATTACCTCAGATGCATTTATACAAAAAAATGGCTTTAAAATACCCCAACTAGCTATAAAACAAGATCAAAACGATGTTTATGTTTTTCTTTTTAAAAATGGAAAAGTAGAAAAAGCTTCCATACATATAAGTTATCAAAATAATGAATATGCTATCATTGATCAAGGCTTACAAAATGGAGATAAAATCATCTTAGATAATTTTACAAAAATTCATATTGGTAGTGAAGTTAGAGAAATTGGAGCACAATAATGTTTTCTAAATTTTTTATTGAAAGACCTATTTTTGCTTCAGTTGTTGCCATTATTATTTCTTTAGCAGGTCTTATAGGGCTTGTAAATTTACCCATAGAACAATACCCTTCTTTAACTCCTCCTACAGTTAAAGTGAGTGCAACTTATACAGGAGCAGATGCTCAAACTATAGCCTCAACAGTTGCCACTCCTATTGAAGATGCTGTTAATGGTGTCGACAATATGATATACATGGAATCAACTTCAAGCTCCTCAGGAAGCATGAATTTAACTATATATTTTGAAATAGGTACAAATCCAGATCAAGCAACTATAGATGTTAATAATAGAGTTTCAGCTGCAATTGCAAAAATGCCAGAAGCAGTAAAAAAACTTGGAGTAACGATAAAAAAAACCTCATCAACAACTCTTGCTGCAATTTCAGTATATTCAAATAATGGATCTATGAATTCCACAGACGTATATAATTACATTTCTTTAAATATTTTAGACGAATTAAAAAGAATACCAGGTGTAGGAGATGCAAATGCCATAGGCAATCGCAACTATTCTTTAAGAATTTGGCTCAAACCTGATTTATTAAACAAATTTAATGTAACAGCCACTGATGTAATTTCTGCAGTTAATGATCAAAATGCTCAATATGCAACAGGTAAAATAGGGGAAGAACCCCTTACTCATAAATCTCCTTATGTTTATTCCATTACTATGCAAGGCAGATTACAAAATCCTGAAGAATTTGAAAATATCATCCTAAGAGTCAATGATGATGGATCCTTTTTACGACTTAAAGATGTAGCTGATGTTGAGATAGGTTCAGAACAATACAGTTCTCAAGGACGTTTAAATGGTAATGATGCAGTACCAATTATCATCAATCTGCAATCAGGAGCTAATGCATTACGTACGGTAGAACTTGTACAAAATAAAATGCAAGAACTCTCCAAAAGTTTTCCCGCAGGTTTAACTTATAAAATTCCTTATGATACAACAAAATTTGTGATACAATCTATCAAAGAAGTTATAAAAACCTTTATTGAAGCATTAATTTTAGTTCTTATCGTAATGTATATGTTTTTAAAAAATTTCCGGGCAACACTTATTCCTATGATAGCAGTTCCTGTCTCTTTACTAGGAACCTTTGCTGGACTTTATATTTTAGGTTTTAGTATTAATCTACTTACATTATTTGCCTTAATTTTAGCTATTGGTATTGTTGTAGATGATGCTATTATTGTGGTAGAAAATATTGACAGAATTTTACATGAAAATGCACAAATAAGCATAAAAGATGCCGCTATTAAAGCCATGCAAGAAGTAAGCTCTCCTGTAATTTCCATAGTACTTGTACTTTGTGCTGTTTTCATACCTGTTTCTTTTATATCAGGTTTTGTAGGAGAAATTCAAAGACAATTTGCATTAACTTTAGCAATTTCTGTAGCCATATCAGGCTTTGTAGCTCTTACTTTAACTCCATCTTTATGTGCTCTTTTTTTAAGACGCAATGAAAAAGAACCTTTTAAATTTGTAAAAAATTTTAATGATTTTTTTGATTGGAGTACTGCTATATTTAGTGCTGGAGTAGCATATATTCTCAAAAGAACTCTTCGCTTTGTCCTTATTTTTTGTATTATGCTAGGAGCAATTTTTTATCTTTATAAAGCTATACCAAATTCCTTAGTTCCTGAAGAAGATCAAGGCTTAATGATAGGCATTATCAATCTTCCTTCAGCATCAGCTGTTCATAGAACAATTTCACAAGTTGATCATATAAGCAAAGAAATTCTAAAAACCAATGGAATTCAAGATGCTATGGCTATGATAGGATTTAATCTTTTTACCAATTCATTAAAAGAAAATGCAGCTGCAATGTTTATAGGATTAAAAGATTGGAAAGATAGAAATATTAGCGCAGATGAAATCAGCATGCAACTTAATAAAAAATTTGCTTTTGATCGCAATGCTTCAAGTATATTCATAGGCTTACCTCCTATACCTGGATTAAGTATTACAGGTGGTTTTGAAATGTATGCACAAAATAAAAGTGGGAAAAGCTATAACCAAATTCAAGAAGATGTAAACAAACTCATCATTGCAGCCAACCAAAGAAAAGAATTAGCTAGAGTGCGCACCACCCTTGATACTACTTTCCCACAATATAATCTTATAATAGATAGAGATAAATTAAAACATTTTAATCTTAATATGCAAGATATTTTCAATACAATTAATGCAACTATTGGTACTTATTATGTCAATGATTTTTCTATGTTGGGCAAGAATTTTCAAGTTAATATTCGCGCCAAAGGGGATTTTAGAAATACCCAAGATGCATTAAAAAATATTTTTGTACGCTCAAATGATGGAAAAATGATACCACTTGATTCTTTCTTAACCCTACAAAGAAGTTCAGGTTCTGATGATGTAAAACGTTTTAATCTTTTCCCTGCAGCACAAATACAAGGACAACCTGCACCAGGTTATACTTCAGGACAAGCAATACAAGCTATTTCAGAAGTAGCAAAAGAGACTTTAGGAGATGATTATTCTATAGCCTGGAGTGGATCAGCCTATCAAGAAGTTTCAAGTCAAGGAACAGCAAGCTATGCTTTTATTTTAGGTATGATCTTTGTATTTTTGATTCTAGCAGCCCAATATGAAAGATGGTTAATTCCTTTAGCGGTTATTACAGCTGTACCTTTTGCTGTTTTTGGTTCTTTTTTATTTGTTTATTTAAGAGGTTTTAGCAATGATATTTATTTTCAAACCGGATTGTTACTTCTTATTGGACTTTCAGCCAAAAATGCAATTTTAATTGTTGAATTTGCCATGGAAGAACGTTTTAAAAAAGGTAAAGGAGTATTTGAAGCCGCTTTAGCAGCAGCAAAACTCAGATTTCGTCCTATCATCATGACTTCTTTAGCCTTTACCTTTGGAGTTTTACCAATGATTTTTGCCACAGGAGCAGGTAGTGCTTCAAGACATTCTTTAGGAACAGGACTAATAGGAGGAATGATTGCAGCTTCTACTTTAGCAATTTTCTTTGTACCTTTATTTTTCTATCTTCTAGAAAATTTCAATGAATGGCTAAATAAGAAAAGGAATAAAATCCATGAATAAAATAATATCAATAAGTATTATAACAAGCTTTAGTCTTTTTATTTCAGCTTGTTCTTTAAGTCCAAATTTAATAATTCCTGAAATAAATTATAATATTGATAATAAATTAGGTGCTTTAGATTGGGAAAAAGAAAACAATAATACTATTAACAAAGAATGGTGGAAAGAATTTGAAGATAACAATTTAAATAAAATTGTTGATTTAGCACTTCAAAATAATAGCGACTTAAAACTTGCTTTTATCCATATGGAACAAGCAGCAGCTCAATTAGGTATAGATTTTAGCAATTTATTGCCTAAATTAGATGCTAGTGCTAATGCTAATCGTATAAAAACTTCTATTAACCATCCTAATAATCGTACAGGCGAAATAAGCTATGATAATGATTTTAAAATGGGAGCAAATTTAAATTATGAAATTGATCTTTGGGGAAAATATCGCGATACATATCATGCTTCACAATCAAATTTTAAAGCAAGTCAATATGATTATGAAGCTGCTAAAATTTCAATAATTTCAAAGACAATTCAAACTTATTTTAATTTTATAAATGCTTATGAAAATGAAAATACCCTTAAACAAGCTTATGATTGTGCACAAGAAATATACACAGTTCATAATGAAAAATTTAAAGTAGGTGCTATAAGTGAATATGAACTTGCTCAAACAAAAGCTAATTTAGAAAGTATAGCTTTACAATATAATGAAATGAAGTTGAATAAAGAAAATTATCTTAAAGCTTTAAAAATTTTAACCTCAAATGATCTTAATGATATACTTTATAAGCATCAAAATTATCAAGTTTTTAATTTAAAAGAATTTAATATACCAACTGGAATTTCAAGTACCATTTTACTTCAACGTCCAGATATTAGCTCTTCTTTAGAAAGACTTATTCAACAAAATTATCTAGTTGGAGTTGCTCGTACAGCTTTTTTACCTAATCTTTCTTTAACAGGATTTTTAGGATTTGAAAGTAAAGATTTAGATATTCTTATTGAAGGAGGATCTAAAACTTGGAACATTGGCGGTAATTTTACAATGCCTATTTTTCATTGGGGAGAAATTTATAAAAATGTAAATTTAGCCAAACTTAATAAAGATGCCGCTTTTATAAACTATCAAAATACTTTAATTACAGCTTTTGGAGAAATTCGCTATACTTTAATAGCTAGAAAAACTATACGTTTGCAATATGATAATGCACAAGCAAGTGAACAATCTTATAAAAAAATTTATGAAATCGCAAAAGAACGCTATGATATAGGAGAAATATCCTTGCAAGATTATTTAATAACATATCAAAATTGGCTTAATGCTCTAGTCATTTTCAATAACACCAAATACGCTTATGCTAATTCAATTATAGATCTTATTAAAGCTTTTGGGGGTGGATTTAAACAAGATGAATATATTAACAAAGAAAAATAAAAATAGATATACCTTTTAGAGAATAAAATACTTTATTCTCTAAATCATTTTAAAAATCTTTATTTAAATCCTCATCTGTAATTTCATAAGCTTTATAAATACTTGGTAATAATTTTCTGATTGCATAATCAAAATGATAAAATTGCTTATACACTTCTTCTGAATTTAAATTCTTGGCATTTTTAAAATCAAATACTTCAGTATTAGCAATTTTAGAGATATTTTGATCAAAATAAGAATAAAATTGCTCTCTTTGTTTAAAAAAAGCATTTAAATTTCCAATAATCTTAGTTTTATCCATGTTATATCCTTTTTAAATAATTTTATAAAACTTATATCATTTTTTAGTTTAAAAAAGAAAAAATTTACCCCTATTTTAGCTAAAAATTGTTAAAGTTATGTTTTATTATATTAATATTTAGGTAAGTTATGAATTTATTACAAAATTTAACTTTAAAATATTCTCATTTTATGATGGAAAAATCCCTTCAAAAAAATTTAAATGTCAAACTTTTAAATAAAGCTCAAGAAAAATCTCCTAAAAATAATAAAACTTATATGCTTTATGCCCATATACCATTTTGTCATACTTTTTGTCCTTATTGTAGTTTTCATAAATACTATTATGAAGAAAATTTAGCTAAAATATATTTTAAAAATCTTCGAGAAGAAATTAAAATCATAAAAGACAAAGGTTTTAACTTTAATTCTATGTATGTAGGCGGGGGTACAACACTCATTAATGAAGATGAATTATTAAAAACCTTAGAATTATGCAAAAAACTATTCAATATAAAAGAAATTTCATGTGAAAGCGATCCCAATCATATAGATCCTCAAAAACTCTCTATGTTTAAAGGCATTATCGATCGTTTAAGTTGCGGAGTTCAAAGTTTTGATGATGAAACATTAAAAAAAATAGCAAGATATAATAAATTTGGATCTTCAAAAGAACTTCAAGAAAAAATTTCAAAAGCCTTAAATATCTTACCTATTTTTAATATCGATTTAATTTTTAACTTACCTGGACAAAGTGAAAAACAACTTTTAAACGACTTAGAAATTGCTAAAAGTTTAGCTCCGCAACAAATTACCACCTATCCTTTAATGAAATCCAACCTTACAAAAAATAATATTGCTAAAAGTTTAGGGACTAGTCTTAAAGATAATGAATTAAACTATTATCAAATCATATGTAATTTTTTTAAAAACTACATACAAAATAACAGTTGGAGTTTTTCTTTGGAAAAAAATAAACTTAATGATGAATATGTCAGTTCTCATCATGAATACTTAGGTATTGGCAGTGGAGCTTTTAGTTTTTTAAATGGAGAGCTTTTAATCAATGCTTTTAATTTAAATCATTATGCAAAACTCATTCAAGAAAAGCAAAATGCTAATATTGCAAAAGCTTGTTTTAGCAAAAAAGAAATCATAAAATATGTTTTTTTAAATGAAATTTTTTCAGGACAAATAGAAATTGAAAAATTTAACAAAACTTTAAATTGCAATTTAGAACAAGAACTCTACTTAGAACTTTTATGTCTTAAAACAAGTGGGGCTATAATAAAAGATAAAAATACCCTAATTGCAAGCAAATTTGGACAATACCTTTTCCTAGTTTTAATGAAAGATTTTTATACAGGTATGGATATGGTGCGTGCAGTTTTTAGAGATGATAAACGTCTTGAAAATAAAAATTATATTAATATTATGAAAGAAAATATTGATCCCTTTATTTTTACAAATATGGAGTTTAAAGCCTAAAAAGCCAAACTCCATCAAAACGGACGCAATACCATCATAAAAGCAATAATCATAAACATGATTGTAGGAAATTCATTATATATTCTAAAATATCTTCCACTTTTCTTAAATGTATTATTTGCTAAAGCTTTTAAACAATAATAATTATGAATATGATAAATTATTAAAAGAGCTACACAAGTTAACTTTGCATGCATAAAACCTGCTCCAACCATCAATACTTCCTTAGCATGAAGCATTAAACTACCTGTAATTAAAGTGGCAATCATAGCAGGAGTTTGTATATAAAAATAAAGCTTTCTCTCTTGAATTTTTACAACTTCAACAAAACCTCTATTATCCTTATGCTCTATATGATAGACAAAAAGTCGAGGTAAATAAAACAGCCCGGCCATCCAAGAAACGAATGCTAAATAATGTATCCATTTAATCCAAGAATAATAATCATTAATCCATTCTGTCATTCTTTTCCTTTTTTTTAATAAATATTTCTTGTGTTAAAATTAAAATAACACTAAGATTTATTATAACATCTGCTACATTAAAAATTGCAAAATTAAACCATTTGTGCCAAAAGAACATATCCACAACTCCACCATACATAAAGCGATCTAATAAATTTGAAACACCGGCGCCAAGCATCATACCAAAAGCTAAACTATGAGTTCTTAAAAAAGTTTTTTGCCAAAAAAGATAAATAAAAAGTGAAATAATTAAAATAAGATGTAAATATTTAAGATAATGTTCTAAAAAGCTTAACATAGAAAAAGCTATACCTGTATTTAAAGTATAGGTTAAATCAAAATATTCACTTTGCCATCTAAGACCTGATAAAGTTAAAGACTTTACCCATTGATCCAAAATCAAAACAAGAATAAAAGCACCCCAAAAATAAAGAATAAATTTAAATTTTTTAACCATTTAAGGCTTTCTTAAAAAACTCCACAACATGTTTCATTTCATTCTCTAAAATTCTAATATCTTTAGCCTCTAATAAAAGTCTAATTAAATTTTCTGTTCCAGAATAACGAAATAAAGTATTAATATTTTTATTTTCTAAATTTTGCTTAAGTTCTTTTAACCCTTTAATCTTATCTAAATCTTTCTTTTCTGCAATTTGAAGATTGGTTAAAAGTTGAGGATAAGGCTTAAGTTGACCCAAAATATAACTTGCAGGTTTCTTTTTAGAAAGCATTAAAGCACTAAATTGTAAAGCTGCTATAAGTCCATCACCTGTTTTAGCATAATCACTAAAAATAATATGCCCACTTTGTTCCCCACCAAAATTACCTCCATTGGCTTTTAATTTTTCAAGTACATATTTATCACCTACATTACAAGTATTAAGTTCTATATTATGCTTATTTAAAAACTCTTTTAAGGCTCCATTACTCATTATAGTAGCCACAACACCTGATTTTAATTTATCCTGCTCTTTAAGATAAAGTGCTAATACTCCAAGCAAACTATCTCCATTAGCTACTTGTGCTTTTTCATCAACAACAACTAAACGATCAGCATCTCCATCAAAAGCAAACCCGACATCAGCACGAAGATACTTTACTTCAGTAGCCAAATTTGCAGGATGTAAAGCTCCACAATTTTTATTAATATTAAGTCCATTAGGTGTATCATTAATAACAATAACCTCAGCCCCAAGTTCTTTAAAAACTGTTGGCGCTACTTTATAAGCTGCTCCATTAGCTACATCTAAAACTACACGTAAAGATTTTAAAGTAAGATCTTTTGGAAAAGAATTTTTAATAGACACTATATATCTGCCTATAACATCATCAATTCTTTTTGCCTGACCTATTTCATCCATTTTAACTTTAGAATTTTGTATAAGCTTATCATCAAAATAAATTTCTTCTATTTTTTTTTCTATATCTTCACTTAATTTATTTCCATGTCCATCAAAAAATTTAATACCATTATCATAATAAGGATTATGAGAAGCTGAAATCATAATCCCTGCATCACAACGCATATCTTCAGTTAAAAATGCAATCGCTGGAGTGGGCATAGGACCTATTTGTATAACATTATATCCTATAGAAGTCAAACCTGAAACTATAGCATTTTCTATCATATAACCGCTTCTTCTTGTATCCTTTCCTACTAAAATATTATTTGTAATACTTTTATCTTTAAAATAAATACCAGCAGCCATAGCTAAACGCATAGCCAAAAAGCTATCTAAAAATTCCCCTGCTTTACCACGCACACCATCAGTTCCAAAAAGTTTCATTATAAACCTTTCTAGCAAAAAATAAAATGATTATAACAAGAGTAAAATAAAGAAATTTAAACAAGCTCTTTAAAGCTTGTTTAAATTTATAATTGAGGTTTAGGAGTTTTTTGTGTTGAAATAGGTAATTGTGGATAAACAATCACAGGTTTTGTTCCTGTTAAAGATTTTAAGAAAGCTTCAATACTTTTTGCTTCTTCATCAGAAATTTTAATACCAAGTTGAACACTTCCCATTTCTTTAATTGCGTCTTTTAAATTCCAAATAGCTCCATTATGAAAATATGGTGCAGTTTCAGCAATATTTCTTAAAGTAGGAGTTTTTACCATGCCATTTACATCACCTTTAAAATCACCTAAATTTGCAAACTGATATTTGTTAGCAACTTCAAACGCTTGCATATTGCCACCCAAATTTACACCATTATGACAAGCTACACAACCTTTTTTAATAAAAAGTTTTAAACCTTTTTGCTCATCTTTAGTCAAAGCTTTTTCATCTCCTTCTAAAAATTTATCAAAACGCGATGGAGTAATAAGTGTTCTTTCAAAATTTGCAATTGCATCAGCAATATTATCAAAATTAACCCCGCTGTTACCATAAATTTTTTTAAATTCACTGACATATTCAGATAAAGATGCAATTTTTTCAACTGCAAGATCAGAAGGAGTTGCCATCTCAACATCTGCTTGAATTGGACCCTTAGCTTGATCAACTAAAGTTTTTGCACGTCCATCCCAAAACTGAGTATTATTAAGAACAGCATTATAAACTGTTGGAGAATTTAAATGATGAGGATTTACTGCCCATTTATGTCCTACTGCAGCACTAATGCCATCTGTGCCACCAAGACCTAAATTATGACAAGTATTACATGAAATAATACCACTTTTTGAAAGACGTGGCTCAAAATAAAGTTTTTTTCCAAGCTCTGCCTTTTCAAGAGTAAACTCGCTAGCTTCAACTCCATTTTGTTTTAAAATTTCATCTACTCCTTTTTGATCTTTAGGCAAAGGAACAAGACCTGAATTTTTAGCCTCTTCAATAAGACTCGTGGCATTTAAAGTTGAAAAAACTATTAAAGATGCAATAAATAATGATTTTACTTTCATTAATTAACTCCTAATTAAAATAAAATAATAACAATTTAATATTTAAATAACAATAAAATATATTTAAAATAAATTCATACTATTTTTATCTTAAATTATTGGCTTTATTTTTTGTTTATTTATTTTTAAAAGTTATAATTTTATACTTTTTAAGAAAATAATCATTTCATTAATAATTAACAAAAGGGTATTATGGAAAATCTAATAATTTATGCTTTTATATATCTTCTTAGTTCAATTCCTTTTGGACTTATTCTAAGTAAAACTTTTGCTCAAATAAATATAAAAAACGAAGGATCAAATAGTGTAGGCGCTACAAATGTTTTAAGAGTCATTAAAGAAAAAAATCCTAGATTGGCTAAAAAACTTGCCATTGCTACAGTAATTTTAGATTTTTCAAAAGCTACTATTCCTTTATTAATTTTAAAATGGCTTAATTATGATCAAAGTTTACTTTGGAGTGTAGCAGTTTTAGCTGTTTTTGGACACTGTTTTTCCATTTACTTATCATTTGAAGGGGGCAAGGGTATAGCAACAGGAGCAGGTGCTATGATAATCTTATTGCCTTTAGAAGTACTTATAGCATTTATAGTTTGGTTTCTCATAGGAAAAATTTTTAAAATATCTTCATTAGCTTCATTAATGGCTTTACTAACCTTTATTAGCACCTCTTTTATATTTCATTATGATTTAGAAATTAATACCCATGCGCCCATTTTTATTATTGCTTTTATTATAACTTATAAGCATTTACCTAATATCAAAAGATTGCTTTTTAAAGAAGAATGCAAAGTCATATAAAAATAAAATTTCGTTTTCAATGTATTATTGGAATCTTAGATTTTGAAAGAAAAAAAAAGCAAACAATTATCATTAAACTTAAAGCTAAATCAGATGAATTTTTAAATTATTCTGAAATAATTACCAAAATCAAAACATACTATAAAAAAGAAAAATTTTATACTCTTGAAGAATCTCTTGATTTTATAAGTTTAAATTTAAAAAAAGATTTTCTATATCTAACTCATCTTAACATAGAAGTTTTTAAACCAAATATTATAAAAAATGCTAAAGTTGGGGTTAAGTTGAAAAAAAAATATTAATTTTTTTTTAAAGATATTTAAACATTTACTTAAGCTATGTTATAATTTTTTAAATTTTTCTTAATAAGGATATTACGATGAGAATTTTAGTTATAGAAGATGAGATTAGCTTAAATAAAACAATTATAGATAATCTTAATGAATTTGGTTATCAAACTGATTCTTCTGAAAATTTTAAAGATGGAGAATATTTTATTGGCATTAGACATTATGACTTAGTTTTAGCAAATTGGATTTTACCTGATGGAGACGGTTTAGAGCTTGTCAATACCATTAAACATAAATCTCCAAGAACTTCGGTTATGATTATGTCTTCTAAAACAGATAAAGAAACAGAAATTAAAGCTTTAAAAGCCGGAGCTGATGATTTTGTTAAAAAACCTTTAGATTTTGATATTTTATTAGCAAGAATAGAAGCACGTTTAAGACTTGGTGGGACCAATGTTATTAAAATTGAAGATTTAATAATCGATCCTGATGAGGAAAAAATTACCTACAAAGGTCAAGATATTGAACTTAAAGGAAAACCATTTGAAGTCTTAACTCATTTAGCAAGACACTCAGATCAAATAGTCTCCAAAGAACAACTTTTAGACGCAATTTGGGAAGAACCAGAACTTGTCACCCCAAATGTTATTGAAGTAGCTATCAATCAAATTCGCCAAAAAATGGATAAACCTTTAAATATATCTACTATAGAAACAGTACGTCGCAGAGGATACCGTTTTTGCTTTCCTAAAAAATCTTAGGATTTTGCACTAATAGTGCAAAATCTTTACACTTATTTTCATATTTTTTAAGTTTAATTATTGTATAAAGTAAAATATTTTTTAAATTTTTTGAAAGGTGATAATGTCTCTTTTAATTACAAAAGATTGCGTATGTTGTGACGCTTGCAGAGAAGAATGCCCTGATGAAGCTATTTATGAAAATAGTCCTATTTATGTCATAGATCCTGATCTTTGTTCAGAATGTGTTAATGATTTTTCAGAACCTGCTTGTATCGTAGCTTGCCCTTATGAATGTATTATTCCTGACCCTGATAATGTAGAAACTATAGAAGAATTAAAACTTAAACACAAGAATAAAGAATTTTAATGGCAAAAAAAACGGCTGTTGTTGATCTTGGCTCAAATTCTATTAGAATGGTAATTTTTGAAAAAACCTCAAGATATAGTTTTTATACAGTTTGTGAATATAAACGCAAAGTAAGACTTGGAGAAAATGCCTATAATAATGGAAAAATCCTTCAAGAAGAAGCCATGCAAAGAGCAGAAAATGCTTTAGCCTTTTTTAAAGAACGCGCCTTAAAACATAAATGTAAAAAAATATTTATTGTAGGCACATCAGCTTTAAGAGATGCACCAAATTCTAAAACTTTCATTAAAAGAATTAAGGATAAATTATCTTTAAATATACGCTGCATAGATGGAAAAAGTGAAAGTTATCTAGGAGGATTAGCTGCATTAAATTTATTAAGCCCTTTTAAAGATGGGACCACTCTAGATATTGGTGGAGGCTCAAGTGAATTATGTTTAATTAAAAATAACAAAATCATTTCTTGCATTTCCCTTGATATTGGCACAGTCCGCTTAAAAGAATTATTTTACGATACAGGAAAAACAAGTACTCTAGATAAATTTATAGCACCTATCTTAGAACAAATTCCTGAAGAATTTTGCAATCACAATCTCATTGCTATAGGAGGAAGCTTAAGGGCAATTTCTAATTCCATCATGCAAAAAAATTCTTATCCTTTAAAAAATTTACATGATTTTCGTTATATGTTGCATGAAGAAAAAAATCATATTTTAAAAATTTTGAATTCTAATGCAGATTCTTTAGTCAATTTTGGTATAAAAAAAGATCGTTTTGATACCATTAAAGAAGGTATTTTTATTTTTTTAAAAATAGCAAAAAAAATTAAAGCCAAACAAATTATTACAAGTGGGGTAGGAATTAGAGAGGGAGTTTACTTGCAAGATCTATTACGTCCTAAAACTATATTCCCTTCAAATTTCAATCCTAGTTTAAAATGCTTACAAGATAAATTCTTACAATCAAAACAAAAAAATCAAACCCCACATTTTGCTTTAAAAATCTTTAAAGCTTTAGAAAATCTCCATAAACTCAACGAATATTATAAATATATATTATTAAATGCTGCAAAATTATGTCATATTGGAGAATATTTAAATTTTTATTTTGCAAACGAACATTCTGCTAATTTTGTATTAGGTGGACTTAATTATGGCTTTTCTCATCAAGAAAAAATCTTAATAGCTACTATTATCAAACTTAATGGTAAAAAAATCAATCCTTACAATCTTGAACCTTATAGGAAACTTCTACCAAATACTCATATTATATCATGGCTTAATTTTATCTTATGCTTAGCTAAAACTTTAAGTACAAATGAAGATCAAATAAACTTTTTTTTTAAAAAAAATACCCTTTATGTATATCAAGAAAATAAAATTCTTAACTTAGCAAAAGATGAACTTAAAAAAATTATCAAGCCAAGCACCATAGCTTTAGCAATCAATCAAAAACCTTAAGATTCTTTGTTTTTTTGATATTGTTCTGTAAGATTTTTGATTCTTTTTTTATTTTCCTCAAAAAAAGAATCAAAATTTACTTCCTTCTTTTTTGTAAAATAATTTTCTATTTGATCTTTTGAAATTTCATCACTTTCTAAAAGTACATTAGAACTACCTACAACCATCACATAACGTTTATTATCATAAATAAATACTATAAATTGATTATTTTTATCTAAAAATCTTTGGAAAATTATATTAAAATTTTTAAAACCGGTATTATGTTTATAAGCTATAGTTCTTTTAAACCGCCAAAGTGCTATACATAAAATTAATAAAACAGATATAACTAAAATATAATTTGTATAATCATATCCTTGCAAACTTGTATTTTTTGTCTTAGGTATTTCATGATCTAAATTCATAATAGGGGTTAAATTTGTTGCATCTGTTTTTTCTTGTCCTGTTATTCTAATTCTTATACCAAATTTATCATTAATAAAACTTGATTCAATATTAATATTTTGTTTACTTTGTAACATAATATAAGTATTATTATTTTTAGAATCAATCTTAACTTTATCGACAAGCCTTGAATGAAGTTCTTTAAATTCATCTTTTAAGTATTTTAAATCACTAAAAGTTAAAAGTATAAAATTGTTTTCTTTTTTTTGAGAAATTTTACCATTATAAACACCATCAAAAGAAAGCATCAAATCGACTCTATCATTTCTATCATAAATATTATAGCTTACTAATTCAACACTATATAAAGGTAAAATGCATAAAAACAATACCAATAATCTCATTAAATTTCTTTTTTAAAATATTGAAGCACAGTTTTAGAATCTAAAATTTCATTAATTCTTATAGCAAGATTTTTTTCATAAACCATAACTTCGCCTTTTCCAAAAATTCTTTTATTAATATAAAGCTCCACGCTTTCTCCAGCAGGCTTTTCAAGATCTATAACAGAACCCACTTCAAGTTTTAAAAGCTCAGCAACACTCATATTTGTAGTTCCAAGTTCACTTACAAAATCTACTGTAATGTCTAAAATATCTTCATAAGATTGCAAGAGCCCATGATGATCATAAATTATATTATCATTCATTATTTACAATATCCTATCCTAAAATAAGAATTTTCAAATTTATAAGTTAAAGACTCATCTAAAACTATCTTAGAAAAATCAATCTTTCCTAAATATTCAGGAATTCCTAATTTATATTCAATATCTTCCTTAGCATCATTTAATAAATTCTTAGCATAACCTATAATCTGATTAGCACACTCTTTAATTAAATCACACCAATCATCTTCTTTAAATTTTTCCCCATGAATTAAAATATCGGCAATTTTTTGTAAAAATTCCTTTGGAAAAAACAAATAAAAATTATACTCTCCTTCATTTTTTCCTATAATAGGAATGCTTGCCCCATAAAACTCACCGCTAATATCTTGAGCTGCTTGAATATGAAGTTTTAATATGTGCTCAAAAAAGTGAGAAATGGAATATTTAAGAATTTTTAACATAATGATCACCTTTATAAAAAACTTAATCAAAAAAAATTATAATAAATATAAAATAAAAATATGTTTTAAAATTTTATTTTTTGAAAATTTCTTCAATGTCTTGCATAAGGACTTGTAAATCATTTTTTTTAAAACACTCAATAATACTAGTTCCCACAATAACACCATCAGCAATTTTACGCATTTTTTTAACATCTTTATTGTCTTTAATACCAAACCCTACAAAAATAGGTAAATTGGTAAAACTTCGAATTTCTTTTACTTTATCTAATAAAATACTTTCTTCAACGCTTTTGCTACCTGTTATACCTATACTTGCTAATAAATAAATAAAACCTTGAGCATTTTTTACCAATTTTTGTATTCTTTGCTTAGGAGTTGTAACACTTATAAAAGTAATAAGAGCTAGTTGATATTTTTGACATATTTTCTTCAAATCATAACTTTCTTCAAAACTTAATTCAGGAACAATTAAAGCACAAATACCTAAAGACTTTGCCTTTTTTACAAATTTTTCTAATCCATAAGAAAAAATTAAATTATAATACACCATAAAAACCAAAGCTTTGTTTGTTTTAATCCCATCTAAAAGTTTAAAAATACTATCAATATTTATACCTTGATCTAAAACTTGCTTAGTTGCATCACTTATAAATTTACCATCAGCAATAGGATCACTATAAGCTACACCAAGTTCTAAAATATCAATAACACTCTCATCTAATTTTTCTAAAAAAGCCTTGCTTAAATGAAGACTAGGATAACCTAAAATCATATAAGCTACATTTGCTTTATCTTTATAAAATTTTCTAAAATCAATCATAAATCATACCTTTTTTATATTCTCTAAGCATTTGCATATCTTTATCACCCCTACCTGAAAGATTAATTATTATCACACTTTTTTTCTCCAAATGTGGACACAATTTTTCTAAAAATGCTAAAGCATGAGAACTCTCAAGAGCTGGAATAATACCTTCTTCTTTACAAAGCAATTTTAAAGCTTTAACACATTCTTCATCGCTAATAGCATAATACTTAGCCCTTTGACTTTCAAATAAGAAAGCATGTAAAGGGCCAACTCCTGGATAATCAAGCCCGGCACTAATACTATGCACAGGTAAAATATTACCCAAATCATCTTGTAATACTTTAGTCTTCATACCATGAATAATACCTGTTTTACCTTTATTTAAAGTAGCCGCATGATAAGGCGTATCAATACCAAGCCCTCCAGCTTCAACACCAATAAGATTTACACTTTCATCTTTAATAAAATCATAAAAAATTCCAGCAGCATTACTCCCACCTCCAATAGCAGCTATAATATAATCTGCTTTTTTACCAAGTTTTTGGAGTTGTATTTTACATTCTTTGCCTATAATGCTTTGAAAATGCGTTACTATCTTAGGATAAGGATAAGGACCTACCGCACTTCCAACAACATAAAAAATATTCTTAATATCTCCAACCCAAGCTTGAATAGCTGCAGTTGTAGCTTCTTTTAAAGTTTTAAGTCCATTTTGTACTGGATGAATTGTAGCACCCAAAAGTTCCATTTTATAAACATTTAAAGCTTGTCTTTGTGCATCAATAGCCCCCATATAAATTTCACATTCAAGACCTAAAAGTGCTGCTGCAGTTGCTGTAGCTAAACCATGTTGCCCTGCTCCAGTTTCTGCTATAACTTTTTTCTTTCCCATTTTTTTAGCTAAAAGCACTTGAGCTATAGCATTATTAATCTTATGAGCTCCTGTATGATTTAAATCTTCACGTTTTAAATAAATCTCATGTTTATATTTTTTACTTAAATTACTTGCAAAATAAAGAGCAGTAGGACGTCCTACATAAGTTTTTAAAAGTTTGTCAAGTTCTTTTTTAAATGATTTATCTTTAGAAAATTTCAAAAAAGCATTTTCAAGTTCATGCAAAGCAAACATAGCACTTTCAGGTAAAAACTGCCCACCAAAATCTCCATAATAAGCCTTTTTCATCTTTTTAACTCCTTTAAAATTTTTTTAACCCTTTTTATATCTTTTAAACCTTTTTCATCTTCAAGTTTAGAATTAAAATCTAAAATTTTAGCTCCAGTTTTCAAAGCTTCTTGAAGATTTTTCAAACCTAAACCCCCTGCTAAAGCAAAATCTTTAGAATAAGATTTTAATAAGGTCCAATTAAAACTAATTCCATTGCCACCTTTTAAAACTCCTTTAGCATCAAAAAGTATCAAATCAGCATAAATTTCATTCTTGAATTCTAAAGTATTTAATACACTAACAACTTGCCAAACAAAAACTTTTTTAGTTTTTAAAATTTTAAATTCTTCACCAGTAATACAGCGATAAATTTGAATACCATCAAGCTTTACTATTTTTATACATCTTAAAATTTCATCCAAACTTTCATCCACAAAAACACCAATAACTTGCTTAGATTTTTCATGAAAAATACTACTTAAAATTTTAGCTTGTTCTAAATTCACCTGTCTTGGACTTTTAGCAAAAATCAATCCAAAAAAATCTATATTTAAAATAGCCAAATCTTTAGCATTTTGTTCATCTTTTATACCACAAATTTTAATTTTTAACACAAGCTTGATACTCCTTAAAATATTCTATTACCTTACCTGAATATATAGCTTGTAAAATCATATCTTTAGCTTTTAAAGGTGAATTGACTTTATTAGCCGTATAAAGTGCGAACATAGCATTTAAAATCACAAGATCAAATTTTGCCCCTTGCATTTTTCCGCTTAAAATATCAAGCAAATCTTTAGCATTTTCATAGGCATTAGCACCTATAATTTGACTATGCAAAGCCCTTTTAAATCCAAACTGTTCAGGAGAAATACAATATTCTAAAATTTCGCCCTCACAAAGTTCATAAATTTTAGTATCATGGCAAATGCTAATTTCATCCATACCATCATTTCCTCTTACAACTAAAGCTTTTTCACGTCCTAATTCCTTTAAAACTTCAATCAAAAGTCTGTGCACAGGTGCATGATAATTTCCCATCAATTGATATTTTAATTTTAAATTAGGATGCAACAAGGGTCCTAAAATATTAAAAACTGTTCTTATTCCAAGTCTTGATCTGATTTCTTTTAATTGTCCCACTAAAGGATGAAAAAAAGGGGCATGAAAAAAGCTAAGTTTTTGTCCATTTAAATACTTTAAAGCCAAATCTAAAGTATTTGGTGTAATAATATTTAAAGCATGTAAAATATCTGTACTTCCACTAGAACTTGAAATAGCGTAATTACCATGTTTAGCAACCTTTACCCCTAAAGCTGCCAAAATAAAAGCACTAGTTGTAGAAACATTAATACTTTTAAATCCATCCCCACCTGTTCCACAAATATCTATCATATCACTTTCATCACTAAAAGTTATAGAATAAGTTAAAATTTGTTTTACAAAAGCACTTAGGGATTTCTCATTTAAAGATTTTTCTGTAATTAAAACAAGCAAAACTGCTAATTGCAAGATTTCATAATTTTTAGACATAATAATACTACAAATTTGTTCAAAATCCTCACTTTGTAAAAAATGATTCTCACTCATCTTTTGTATATAAAAACTTAACTGCTTTTGCTCACTTTCAAACTTATTAATTTTTTGCTTTAAAAAATTAGAAAGAATTTTTAAACCATATTCACTAAAATGACTCTCAGGGTGAAATTGCACTCCAAAATAAGGTAGTTTTTTATGTTTTAAAGCCATAATAACACCTTTTTCATCAAAAGCTAAAATTTCAAGTTCATCTGAAGGTTGTTTAACTTCTAAAGAATGATAACGCATCACATTAAATTCTTGAGGCAAGGTTGCAAACAACTCATTTTCCTTACATTGTTTTACCAAAGTAGTTTTTGCATGTACAGCTTCTTGCATTTTAGATACTAAAGAATTAAAGGCTAAAGCTAAAGCTTGATGACCCAAACAAATACCTAAAACAGGTATATTAAGTCTTGCCTTAAAAATTTCAAGACAAATACCGCTTTGACTAGGATGCTTTGGTCCAGGACTTAAAATAATATGAGTAGGGTTTAAATTATTAATCTCATTAAGAGAAATTTCATCGTTTCTACATACTAAAATTTCATCATTACTTAAATTTTCTAGCATGTTTTTTATATTAAACACAAAAGAATCATAATTATCAATTAAAAGTATCATCATTTTCCTTTTTTAAATTTTTAAAAGCCAACAAAAGTGCCCTACGTTTAGCACAAATTTCTTCATATTCCTTTTTACTATCACTTTGTAAAACTATGCCTGCTCCACTTGATATATAAGCTCTATCTTTTGTAAAAAAAGTCGAACGTATTAAAATAGCTAAAACAACATCTTTCTTAAAATTTAAAAACCCAATAGCACCCCCATAAATTCCACGATCACACATCTCAAGTTCACGAATAATCTCTAAAGCTCTAATTTTTGGAGCTCCGCTTAAAGTTCCTGCAGGAAAAACAGCTTCAATCACATCAAAAATACTCACATTTTCTTTCATGGTAGCATACACTTCACTTACTATGTGCATAATAAATTTATTTTTAATAATAGAAAAAAGATTTTCTACTCTTGTATTTATCCCAAATTTAGAAGCATCATTTCTTGCTAAATCTACTAACATTTTATGTTCACTTAATTCTTTTTCATCATTTAAAAGTTCTTTTTCTAAAACATTAATATCACAATCATTATCCAAACTTCTAGTTCCTGCAATAGGAGCTAAAAAAATTTCCTTATCTTTAATTTTTAATAAAAATTCTGGAGAAGAACCCAAAACCACCCCATATTTACTTGGAAAATAAAACATATAAATACTAGGATTTAAAGTTCTTAATTGCTCATAATAATCAAAAGCATCTATTTGGTGCTTAATACAAAGCTGTTTACTTAAAACCACTTGAAAAATATCTCCATTAATAAGATATTCTTTAGCCTTTTCACACATTTTTAAAAAATCCTTATTTTCTTCTTTTAAACAATTTAAAATTTCAAAATCATAATTTTTTTCTTTTTTAAACACATTAAAATCATCTCTAAGATAATCAAAATACTTCAAATCCCCAAATTTTAAAAAAGTATTATGCTCTTTTTCATAAATTAAATAAGCCTTAGCATTAGCAAATAAAAATAAAGGAAAATCATAATTTCTTGAAGAAAAAATAGGAATTTTTTCCAATAAAGATATAAAATTCCAACTAAAAATTCCAAATAATCCCGCATGATCGCAAATACTTTTTTGAGCTAACAACTCATACTTTAATTTTAATTGACTAAATGAAAGATCATTAGCATCTAAATAATCACAATCAATTCCTATAATAATTCTGCTTAAATCCTCTACTAAATACGAATTTTTAAATTTTGAAAGGATTTGCCTATAATAAAAATTTACATTTTTAATATACATAAAATAAGCCTTTTATACAAAAAATAAAAAATTAAATATAATAAAATCAGATAAAAAGTAGTTTTTAGAAGCGCCAATAAAAAGGAGTGTAAGTAGGTTTTAAAATCAATAAATTACTAAAAAAATATTTTTCACTCATTTTTTACCTTTCTATAAAATTATTTTCTTTTAGATTATTTAAACCTTAAAGTATATAAAGATTCTAAATTAATAAATATAAATTTATCTTTAAAATGTAAAATAATTTTATAAAATTCCATATTTATAGGAATTTTAGAAACATTAATTACAAAATTTAATGCTCAAATAAAAATATTTTTAATAAAAACTAAGATAATACTTAGCTTAATAAGATAAAATACACCTCATTTTAAATATTTTAATAATTTGGGAAAATTATGGAAATTGCAGATATACCCTATTTAATTATAGGAATAATTTCAGGTATTGCCTCTGGACTTTTTGGAATTGGCGGAGGCATGATTATTGTACCTTCAATGTTTATGCTTGGATCAAGTGCTCATCATGCTATTGGAATTTCTGTATTTCAAATGATTTTTGCAGCAATTTTTGGCTCTTATATTAATTATAAAAAAAAGAACTTCAATCTAAAAGATGGCATTATAATAGGGTTTGGAGGACTCCTAGGAGGTAGTTTTAGTGGTATGCTTTTAAAAACTTTAAGCGATATCACTCTTACTAGTATATTTTTAATTGTAAGTTGTATATTTTTTATTAAATATGCTTTTAAAATCAAAGAAAACGTAACAAAAAATCAACAAAATTTTTGGATAAAAAATATAGTTTTATTTATTGCAGGTTCTTTCACTGGAATTTTTGCCATTTCCCTAGGAATAGGCGGCAGTCTTTTAATCGCTCCTATTTTAGCTTATTTTTTAGGATATGATAGCAAAAAAGTTGTTTCCTTGTCTTTATTTTTTGTCATTTTTGCATCAATTTCAGGTATTATCTCCTTTTCAAATTCTGGAGTTATAGATTTTGAAGTCATTCATAAAGGTGTATTAGTAGGCATTGCTTCTATGATAGGAGTTTTCATAGGCATAAAAATTATAGAAAAAATATGTATTACAGCCCACAGAAAAATTCTACTTTATGTTTATGCTTTATCAATACTTGGAACAACACATTCTTTACTTAATAAATTAGGAGTTATCAATTTTTAACTTAGTAATAAAACACAACCCAAGTTTTTTTAATATTTTATATGTTAAAATTTTTAAATTTATATTAATGATTATTTAGGAATAACTATGAATAATATCATAAAAATCATTGGCGCAAAAGAAAATAATCTTAAAAATATTGATCTTGAAATTCCAAAAAACAAACTTATTGTTTTTACAGGACTTAGTGGTAGCGGGAAATCTACTCTTGCTTTTGGCACGCTTTATGCTGAAGGACAAAGACGTTACATAGAAAGTTTAAGTGCTTATGCAAGACAATTTTTAGATAAAGTAAATAAACCCAATGTGGATAAGATCGAAGGACTAACTCCAGCTATTGCCATAGACCAAAAAACCACTTCCAAAAACCCACGTTCAACAGTTGGAACCATTACTGAAATTTATGATTATCTTCGACTTTTATATGCAAGAATAGGTATTCAATATTGCCACCAATGCAATCAAAAAATTTCATCTATGAAAGCAAGTGATATTATTAATGCAATTTTACAATTCCCAAAAGGAGCAAAAATTATTATTTATGCTCCTCTTGTACGTGAAAAAAAAGGCACTTATGCAGACTTACTTGAAAATTTACGCAACAAGGGCTATGTAAGAGCACAAATTGATGGAGTTTTAGTACGCCTTGATGAAGAAATCAAATTAAGTAAAACTAAAAAACATAGCATAAAATTGGTCATAGATCGTCTTGAAATTCAAGAAGATTTACTCTCACGTCTTGCAAATGATATAGAAAAAGGCCTAGAAGAAAGTTTTGGGGAAATAGAAATAGAAGTTTTAAATCATGAAGAAATAAAACTTAATAAATATTATCATTTTAGCGAACATTGTGCTTGCTTTAATTGTAAAATTTCTTTTGTTCCATTAGAACCTTTAAGTTTTTCTTTTAACTCTCCAAAAGGAGCTTGCCCATCATGCGATGGATTAGGTATTCGTTACACTTTAGATATGAAAAAAATTATTAATGATAATTTAAGTCTTGAAAATGGTGCTGTTAAGATTATGTATGGTTTTAATAAAAGTTATTATTATAAATTTCTAATTGCTTTTTGCGAACAAAATAATATTCCTACAAAAACATCTTTTTTAGATCTTAATGAAGAACAAAAACGCCTTGTATTATACGGCAATGCTAAAACCATAGAATTTCTTTGGAAAAGAAATCGTTTAAAACGTACTTTTGAAGGTGTGATTAAAATAGCTTATGAAATACTAAAAGATGAAAAAGATCTTGCAGAATACATGAGTGAAAAAATTTGCAAAGATTGCACTGGACATCGTTTAAAACCTGAAAGCTTATCAGTAAAAGTAGCTAAAAAAGGATTAGGTGAAATTTTAGATATGAGTATAGAAGATAGTACAGCCTTTTTTGCTGATGAAAAAAATTTTTCTTATCTTAATCAGCAACAAAAACTTATTTGTCAACCTATCTTAAAAGAAATCAATGAAAGACTGTTCTTTTTATATGATGTAGGGCTTGGCTATCTTTCTTTAGGACGCGATGCAAGAACTATAAGCGGAGGAGAAGCACAAAGAATTCGTATAGCCTCGCAAATTGGCAGTGGTTTAAGCGGAGTAATGTATGTTTTAGATGAACCAAGCATAGGACTTCATGAAAAAGATACTTCAAAACTTATTAAAACCTTAAGGAATTTACAACAAAAAGGCAATACTTTAATTGTTGTAGAACATGATAAAATGACTATACAAGAAGCTGATTTTATAGTAGATATTGGACCTAAGGCTGGAAAATTTGGCGGTGAGGTAGTATTTAGTGGCACCTATAAAGAGCTTTTAAAAAGCAAAAGTGAAACCGCACTCTATATGAATGGTAAAAAACAAATTTCTCAACTTCAAAATCGCCCCCAACAAGAATGGCTAAAACTTAAAAATGTCAATATTAACAATATTCACAATTTAAGCGTTGACTTTCCTTTGCAAAATTTAGTTGCAATAACTGGAGTTTCAGGATCTGGAAAAAGTTCACTCATACTTCAAACTCTGCTTCCTTTTGCCCAAGAAGAACTCAATCGTGCCAAAAAAGTTAAAAAACTTGGTGGAGTTGAAATAGAAGGTCTTGAGAAGCTTGACAAAGTAATTTATCTTGATCAAAGTCCCATAGGACGTACTCCTCGCTCTAATCCTGCTACTTATACAGGTACTATGGATGAAATCCGTAATCTTTTTGCTTCTACCAAAGAAGCTAAAATGCGTGGTTATAAAGCGGGACGTTTTTCTTTTAATGTAAAAGGAGGAAGATGTGAAAAATGTAGTGGGGATGGGGAAATTAAAATAGAAATGCATTTTTTACCTGATGTTATGGTAATTTGTGATACTTGCCATGGTAAACGCTATAATGATTCTACCTTAGAAATCAAATATAAAGGTAAAAATATCAGCGAAATTTTAAATATGAGTATTTTAGAAGCAAATGAATTTTTTAACGCAGTGCCTAAAATACGTCAAAAATTAGACACTTTAGTAAAAGTGGGCTTAGATTATCTTACCCTAGGACAAAATGCAACAACTCTAAGTGGAGGAGAAGCACAAAGGATTAAATTAGCCAAAGAATTAAGCCGTAGCGATACAGGAAAAACACTTTATATACTTGATGAACCTACAACAGGACTCCACTTTGAAGATGTAAATAAACTCATCACAGTTTTACAACACTTAGTTAATCTTAAAAATTCTGTTTTTGTAATAGAACATAATCTAGATGTCATTAAAAATGCCGATTATATCATTGATATGGGACCTGAAGGTGGGATTAAAGGTGGAAAAGTTATAAGTTGTGGTAATGTAGAAAAAGTTGCCAAAGAACATAAAAAAACCCTCTCTTACACAGGGTATTATTTAGATTTAGAACTTAAAAATACTAAAAAAATATAGTTTATCATGTTTGATTTTTTATATAATGATATTAGTTATTTGGGTCTTTTTATCGTATCTTTTCTCTCAAGTACACTTTTACCTTTAGCAAGTGAGGCTTTTGTTTTAGGCTTTATCAAACTTCAATTCAATCCTATTTTTGTACTTTCAATTGCTACTTTAGGTAATAGTCTAGGAAGTTTAAGTACTTATGCTTTAGCTTATTATGGTAAAGAAAAAATTTTAGAAAAATATTTTAGTCAATCTTTAAAAAAATTAGAAAAATTTAATATCAATTACACTAAATTTGGAAGTATTTTTGCCTTTTTAAGTTTTTTACCCTTAGTAGGAGATCTTTTTGCACTAGGACTTGGTTTTGCAAAATACTCCTTCTTAAAAAGTGCTTTTTTTATTTCACTAGGAAAATTAAGTCGTTATGCATTCATAATTTTTATAGCTAATTCTTTATAAAAATTTCATAATTTTTAATTAAATGAATCATTAAATTATATTTTTAGTCAAAAATATTTTAATATTGAGACATTTTAAGCAAAATTTTGAAATAATATAAATTAAAAAATTTCTATAATTTAAAGAAGAATTAAAATGAAAACTCTAACTATTATTGATACTTTTGGATTTTTTTTTAGACTTTATTATGCATTAAAAAATTTTACAAATTCTAAAGGAGAAGCTAGTGGAATGATTAGCGGCTTTGCTAATTTCATTTATAGTTTAAAAAATGAATATCAAAGTGATTACATTATTTTTGCCTTAGATTCTAAAGGTAAAACTTTTCGCAACCAAATTGATCCAAATTATAAACAAAATCGTACCCCTCCTCCACCCCAACTCTTAGAACAAATTCCAATTTGCATAGATATGATAGAAAAAATGGGATTTATTAGCATTTCAAAAGAAGGTTATGAGGCCGATGATATTATTGCTTCTGTAGTAAAATCTTGTGAAAATAAAGATATTTTTGTGCGCATTATTACTCAAGATAAAGACCTTTATCAACTTATTAAAGATGGTAAATCAAGTATCTATAATCCTATTTCTAAAAATAATTACGATGAAGCTGGATGTTTAGAAAAATATGGAGTAAAACCTTCACAAATAAAAGACTTTTTAGCACTTTGTGGAGATAGTTCTGATAATATACCTGGCGTTAAAGGTATAGGCTTAAAAGGAGCAAAAAACTTATTAGATGAATTTCACAATATAGAAAGTATTTATGAAAATCTAGCTTTAATACGCAATGAAAGAAGTCGTACTCTACTTTTAGAAGGTAAAAATAATGCATTTTTAAGCAAACAACTTGCTTGCTTATATGATAAATTAGAAGTACAAGATTTCATAGAAAAAGCTCTATATCCTAGCGAAGATCCTCTTTTTAAAGTTATTGATATTTTAAAACATTATGAACTTAATGCTTTACTTAAAAAACTACACCAATACTCTGATCATAAAGACACTAATTCAAATTTTAAAACTACTTTAATTCAAGATGAAAACAAACTTTTCAACATTTTAAATTCTCTTGATAAAGAAAGTATTATAGCCTTTGACACAGAAACTACAGGACTTAATACAAAAGAAGCAAAAATTGTAGGTTTTAGTTTTTGTATGAGTGAAGAAGAAGCTTTTTATGTACCTTTAACACATAATTATTTAGGAGTTGGAAAACAAATTTCTTTAGAAAATGCTAAAAAAGCTATAGAACTAATCTTTACACATTTTGTTATAGGACATAATCTTAAATACGATTTTGAAATCATTCAAAATAATTTTGATCTATCTTTACCTTTAAAATATGCTGATACCATGATTCTAGCTTGGCTTAAAAATCCCTCCTTAAAAATTAATATGGATGATTTAGCTTTAAGATTATTTAATTATAAAACCTTACATTTTGAAGATCTAGTAAAAAAAGGTGATAATTTTGCTAGCGTTGAACTTGAAAAAGCTTGTAAATATGCAGCCGAAGATGCTTATATCACCTTGAAATTTTATCTTTATTTTTTAAAAAATCTTGAACCTAACTTACTTGAACTTGCCAAAAACTATGAATTTCATTTTATACAAATTATTATGAATCTAGAAAAAAATGGTATAAAACTTAATACCAATGTTCTTGAAAATTTGATGAAACAATTTGAAATTGAAATTAAAAATTTAAGTGAAGAAATTTATACACTTTGTGAAGACAGATTTAATTTAAATTCACCTAAACAAGTAGGTGATATTCTTTTTGATAAACTCAAACTTCCGAGTGGAAAAAAAACTAAAACAGGCTATTCAACCGATGAAAAAGTTTTAAAAGAACTTTTAGACCATCATCCAGTAATTTCAAAAATTTTAGCTTATAGAGAACTTGCTAAACTTTATTCAACCTACTGTGAACCCTTATTAAAACTTGCACTAAAAGATCAAAATTCTCGCATTTATTCTAATTTTTTACAAACAGGTACAGCCACAGGACGCCTTTCATCTAAAGATCCTAATTTACAAAATATTCCCGCACATGGACAGTATGCAAAAGATTATAAATCTTGCTTCGTAGCTGAAGAGGGATATAGTTTTATTAGTTTTGATTATTCTCAAATAGAACTTAGAATGTTAGGACATTTTAGCGAAGATGAAAAATTATTAAATGCCTTTGCAAACAATGAAGACATACACGCAAGAACAGCTATTATGATCTTTGGTGAAAGCAATTATAAAACAAGAAGTATTGCAAAAAGCATTAATTTTGGACTAATCTATGGTATGGGCTATAAAACCCTAAGTCAAAATTTAAAAATAGAATCTCACTTAGCCAAATCTTATATAGAAAAATATTTTGAAAATTTTACAAGCATTAAAAAATATTTTGAAAAAGTCAAAAATGAAGTTAAACAAGAAGGTTTTATTACAACCTTAAGTGGAAGAAAACGGTATTTTGATTTTGAAAATGCTAAACCCATGCAAATTGCTATGTATGAAAGAGAAAGCATTAATTCAATACTACAAGGATCAGCAGCTGATGTTATCAAACTTGCCATGTTAGAAATAAATAAAGAATTAAATGAAGATAAACGACTTATTTTACAAATTCATGATGAATTAATTTTTGAAGTTAAAGATCAATTGTGTGAAAATTTTATAAAAAAAACTAGGGATATTATGGAAAATATAGTAAAATTAAAAGTAAATTTGCAAACAAGTTCAAATATCGCCAAAAATTGGGGTGATTTAAAATAATCAAGGAGATTTTGAATGGATCTTTCAACCATACTAGGAATGGTGCTTGCAATCACTAGTATTTCAGTAGGAGATATACTAGAAGGAGGAAATCCTTTACACGTTGTTCACCTTTCATCTTTTCTCATCGTTATGCCAACAGCCGCATTTTGCGCCATGACTTCAACTCATAAAAAAATTGTAAAAGCAGCGTATAAAGAACTCAAAGTTGTTTTTAAAGGTTCTGGTGTTAATTTACCTGAAAGAATAGCTCAATTAATAGAATTTGCAATTATTGCACGCCGTGATGGACTTTTAGCACTAGAATCAAGAACTAATGAAATTGAAAATGAATTTTTAAAAAATGCTATGATGATGCTAGTAGATGGAAAAAGCTTTGAAGAAATTCATGAAAGCATGGAAATTCAAACTGAACAACTTGAAGAACACTATAAAGAATGTGCAGAATATTGGATAGTATTTGGAGAAACTTGTCCAACTATGGGTCTTGTTGGAGCAGTTTTTGGTCTTATTTTAGCCCTTAAACTCCTTGATAATCCTCAAGCTATGGCAGCAGGTATTTCAGGTGCTTTTACTGCTACAGTTACTGGAATTTTTGGTGCTTATGCGCTTTTTGCACCTTGGGGTAAAAAAATGAAAGCTAATGGTATGGATTTTGTTAAAGAACAAATTGTTATCACTGAAGCAATAAAAGGTATCGCAGAAGGAGCCAATCCTAGAGATTTAGAAGCAAAACTTTTCAATTTTTTAAGCCACGATGATCCTAAAATTTCACAATTTGATAAAGGTTAATTATGGCTAAAAAACACAAATGTCCTGAGTGCCCAGCAGGAGAAAAATGGGCTGTACCTTATGCAGATTTTCTTAGCTTACTTTTAGCACTTTTTATTGCCTTATGGGCCATTTCAAAAACTAATCCTGCTAAAGTAGAAGCCTTAAAAACAGAATTTATAAAAATTTTTGACTATACCTCAACTCAAACTATTAAAGAAGAAAGTAAAACTCAAGAAAAATATAAAGCTGCTTCAAAAGAAGAAAGCGATGAACTTAAATCTTTAAAACAAATGACAACAACACAACAAGAAACGATTGATCGTCTTCAAGCAGCACTTGATCAAAGTGAGGATCAAATCGCACTCAATCTCCCTTCTAAAGTAGAATTTGAAAGAGGAAGTTTTCAAATCATTTCATCAGATATACAAGATTATTTAAAACGCATGGTTGAACTTACAAGTTACTTACCTCCTCAAACAAAAATAGAAATTAGAGGCTATACAGATAATAGTGATTCAAGTTTAAGAAGTTACGAACTTGCCTATAAAAGAGCAGAAAATGTCTTAAAATATTTTATCGAAGGTGGAGCTAATTTAAAAAATATCAGCATTAAAAGTTATGGGCTTAATAATCCTATTAACAACAATCCACAAGCCTTAGAAAATAATAGAGTAGAAATATATTTTAAAGTCGATACAACAGATACAAATACTCAAAAATCAGTTCTTGATCTTATAAATAAAATAGGAGGAAAATCACTTTAAGTGTTTTTAACCTCTTTATTTACTTGAGTAGCTAAACGGTTTTTATTGTTTGTATTATAAATAAAACCCAATACTTCAGCTACTGCCTTAAACATTTCCCTAGGAATCAAATCATTAATATCACAAACTTTATAAAGCTCTCTAGCTAAAGGTGGATTCTCATAAACAACAACATTATTTTCATAAGCTACTTTTTTGATACGTAAAGCTAAAAAATCTACTCCTTTAGCCACAATACGTGGTGCTTGCTCCTTGCTTGTATCATAACGGATGGCAACAGCATAATGTGTTGGATTAGTAATTACCACATCTGCTCCTGCAACATCTTGAATCATACGGCGACGCGCAGCTTCCATTTGAAGTCTACGTATTCTACTTTTAACCTGAGGATCACCTTCCATTTGTTTATATTCATCTTTAATTTCTTGTTTACTCATGCGTAAACTCTTAAAATATTGAAAACGCACTAAAAAAAGATCTAAAACCGCAATAATTAAAAAAGCAATTATTACAACAGCTACTAGAATAATAGTTTTATCTCTTAACCAAATGAGTTGATTAACTATATTATAAAGCTCAACTCTTGGAAGTTCTTGTATAAATCTAAGAAAAACTATAAAAGCTATAATAAAAACAATGCTTACTTTTAAAATAATTTTTAAACTTTCAACCAATTTTTTTAAAGAAAAAAGATTTTTTAAACCTTTTAAAGGATTGATTTTGTCTAAATTTGGAGTAATAGGTTTAGTAGTAAAAAGAAAACCAAATTGCATTACATTTCCTAAAATACCTGCAATCATAATACTTAAAACCACAGGTGCTAAAATAATTAAAATCTCAAAAATACTTTCAACCATAATAGCTTGAATAAGACGTAAATTAAACTCAACACCAATAAAACTTTGATAATACCTATATAAAGCAACAACCCTTTGACCTATAAAATCTATCATAAATAAAAGTATAGTTATTCCAACTATTAAACTGACTACAGCTGCTGCATCTTGAGATTTTGGAACATTACCTTCTTTACGAGCATCTTCTATTTTTTTGGACGTGGGTTCTTCTGTTTTTTCTTCATCATCACTTGGCATAATTTACCTAAAACAAAAATTTAAAAAATTATACAAATAAAACATATAAATTATCATTAAAAGAAAGATCAAGAAGTAAAAAGATCCTATTTAGGATCTTAAAAATTAAAGTCTGGCTTCATTTTTATTAAGATACTCTGCTACACCTTTAGGACTAGCTTTCATACCTTCATCACCTTTATGCCAACCTGCTGGACAAACTTCACCGTGTTCATTAGTAAAAAGCATAGTATCTACCATTCTTAACATCTCATCAATATTTCTACCCAATGGCAAATCATTAATTACTGCATGGCGCACTGTACCATCAGCATCAAGCAAAAATGAACCTCGAAGAGCTACAGCTTCAGCATAAAGTATATCAAAATTTCTAGCAATTTGTTTAGTTAAATCAGCAACAAGTGGAAATTGAACCTGACCTATACCGCCATTATTTATAGGAGTATTTTTCCAAGCAAAGTGCGAAAATTCATTATCACCTGAAATTCCAATCACTTCTATACCACGATTTTTAAACTCTTGGTATCTTTTATCAAAAGCAATAATTTCAGAAGGACATACAAAAGTAAAATCTTTTGGATAAAAAAATACGACTGCACCTTTTGGGCCAATATTTTTATAAAGATTAAAATCTTGAACAATTTCATTATTTCCCAATACTGCTGGGGCAGTGAAATCTAAAGCTTTTTTAGTAACTATCATAAATTACTCCCTTAAATAAAATTTTTATCAAAAAGTCAAATTATATCAATTTGAATCTTTAATTTTTCTTTAAATATTTAAGAGTTGGAATCATATAAATTATTTTATGATAAAATTATCTTTATTACATACCTAAATAAATAATATTAAAAAATTTAAGGAGATAAAATGGCTGTAAAAATTACAGATAGCTGCATTGCATGCGGTTCTTGCATAGATGAATGTCCAGTAAATGCTATTGTTGATGATGTTGATAACCCAGAAAATCAAGAAAGATATTATATTTATGCAAATAAATGTGTTGAATGTATAGGATATAATGATCAACCAGCCTGTGCTAGTGCTTGTCCAACCGATGCATGTATAGTATGGAGTACTATAGAACCAGGTCAACCTGGGCGCGATAATATTAACACGCAAATGAGAAATGAAAATACAGCAGTTTTCATATAATTATAAAAATTTCACAGGCTAATGAAATAGCTATTTTCTTAAAGATTTAATTTTTTTTAAACAAATTTAAGTATAATTTTAAGCTTTATTCAAATAAGGAGTTATTTTAAAAATGGAAAAAACTTTATCTATAATTAAACCTGATGCTGTTAAAAAAGGTGTTATAGGAAAAATTTTAGATCGTTTTGAAAGCAATGGATTAAGAATTGCTGCAATGAAAAAAATTCAACTCAGCAAAGAACAAGCTCAAAATTTTTATGCTATCCATAAAGAAAGACCTTTTTTTAAAAATTTGGTTGAATTTATGATTAGTGGTCCTGTTGTTATTTCTGTCTTAGAAGGTGAAAACGCTGTATTAAAAAATAGAGATTTAATGGGAGCAACCGATCCTAAAGAAGCTAAAAAAGGAACTATTAGAGCTGATTTTGCCCAAAGTATTGATGCAAATGCAGTTCATGGGAGTGATAGCTTAGAAAACGCTAATATTGAAATAAATTTTTTCTTTAAGCCAGATGAAATTTGTTAATTAAATGAAAATCTCTTTTTCTAAGATTAATACAAAAGAATATCCTTTTGAAATTAATCTCGAAAATATAATTTTCAAAGGAAATTTAACAAAAATAAATCATAAACTTGTTAAAATAAATGCCACAATGCAAGGATATATCTATAAACCTTGTGATAGATGCGGAGCAGAACTAAAACTTATAATTAAAGAAAAATTAGAACTCTTTGCAAGCGATGGTATTTTTAAAGACAATATAAATGAATTAAGCAATACTATAGAGTTTTTTCATGGAGAAATAAACTTAATAGAACTTGCTATAAGTGAACTTGAAGCTTATTTAAGTGATTATTTTTACTGCAAAAACTGCAGTAAATAATTTAAATTTATATACAAAGGAGATAAAATGGCAGTACCAAAAAGAAGAGTGAGCAAAACTCGTGCAGCTAAACGTAGAACTCATTATAAAATTAGTCTTCCTATGCCTATAAAAGATAAAGATGGAAGCTATAAAATACCTCATCGTGCAAATCCAGTAACTAAGGAATATTAAAATCTATGATAAGCATTGCCATTGATGCAATGGGTGGTGATTTTGGAGAAAAACCCATTATAAAAGGCGTTATAAAGGCTTTAGAAACAAAGCCTTTTCATGCTATTTTGGTGGGAAATTCTAAAATTTTAAAACCTTTAATACCTAAAAAATTAGAACAATATATACAATATGAAGAAGCAAGTGAAATTTTCTCAATGAATGAACATGCTACTGATGCTTTAAAAAATAAAGAAACAACTATATATAAGGCTATTAATTTATTGAAAGAAAAAAAAGTAGATGCTGTAGTTTCAGCTGGTCATAGCGGTGCAAGCATGTCTTTAGCGACCTTAAAACTAGGTAGACTTAAAGGCATTTTAAGACCTGCTATTGCTACTTTAATGCCAAATATTGTTAATAAAACTTTACTTTTGGATGTAGGGGCCAATACAGATTGTAAAGCTGAAAATTTATTTCAATTTGCTATAATGGGTGAAGTTTATGCTAAAGAAATTATGCAAATTCCAAATCCACGTCTTGCTTTACTTTCTAATGGAGAAGAAGAATCTAAAGGCAATGATCTAACCAAAGAAAGTCACCAACTCATGAAAAAAATTCCTAATTTCATAGGTAATGCTGAAGGTAGGGATATTTTTAATGGACAAATAGATATTTTAATTTGTGATGGTTTTGTTGGAAATTCCATTTTAAAAGCTTGTGAAGGTGTTGCAACAGCAATATTTCATCTTTTAAAAGATGAAATAAATCGTTCATTTATTTTCAAACTTGGCGCCTTATTGATAAAATCACCTTTTAAAAAATTAAAAAAACATACAGACTGGAAAGAATATGGTGGAGCTCCTTTACTTGGAGTTAATGGTTGTGTAATTATAAGTCATGGAAAAAGCGATGCTAAGGCTATTAAAAATGCAATCTTTCAAGCTATAAATTTTAGCCAATCTCATATTAATGAACTTATAGAAAAAGAATTGGAAAAATATAATGTATAAAGCCTGTCTTAAAAGCATAGCTTCTTATATTCCAGAAAAAATTTTAAGCAATACTGATCTTGAAAAAATGGTTGATACAAGTGATGAGTGGATAGTTAAACGCACAGGAATTAAAGAAAGACGCATTGCTAATGAAAATGAAAATACAAGTGATTTAGGTACAAAGGCAGCTATTAAAGCCATACAAAGGGCAAATTTACAAACTAAAGATATTGATGCTATTTTAGTAGCAACATTAAGTCCTGATTATTTTACCATGCCTTCAACAGCTTGTAAAATCGCTTCAAACCTAGGACTTATAAATATTACAGCTTTTGATATTTCAGCTGCTTGTTCGGGCTTTATTTATTTACTTGAACAAGCTAAAGCCCTCGTTGAAAGTGGATTAAAAAAAAATGTCCTTATTATAGGAGCTGAAAAAACAAGTTCTATTATGAATTATAGCGATAGAAGCATTTGTATACTTTTTGGAGATGGTGCTGGTGCTGCAGTTGTAAGTTTAGATGATAAAAACCACATTCTTGATGTACATACTGCAAGTAATGGGAATTTTGGCGATCTTTTAATGACCCAAAGATCACCAAAATCAAATCTTTGCCAAACCCTTTCTATGCAAATGAAAGGCAATGAAGTATTTAAAATAGCTATAAATACACTTAGCAATGATGTTATAGCTCTTTTAAATAAAAATAAAATCTCAGCTCAAGATATAGATCTTTTTATTCCGCATCAAGCAAATTTACGTATTATTAAAGCTGTACAGGAAAGACTTAATCTAGATGATGAAAAATGCGTTATTACTGTACAAAAATATGGTAATACTTCAGCTGCATCTATACCTATGGCTATGAATGATGCTTATGAACAAAAGCGTCTTAAAAAAGGAAATTTAATTTTACTTGATGCTTTTGGAGGTGGCTTCACTTGGGGTTCTGCTCTTTTAAAATTTGGTGGTGAAGATTTTTAATTTATTTTTCAATAAACTAAATTTATTATCTTCACATTAAAATTATGCATATTTTTCTTGAAATTTTTTCATAAATTCACATAATATTTCTACTTGGTCTAAATTTAAAGCATTATAAATACTTGCACGAATCCCACCTAAAATTCTATGTCCTTTAAGACCTATCATGCCCTCTTTTTGAGCTTCATCTATAAATACAGATTCTAAATCTGTATTTATAGGAATATTAAAACTCACATTCATTAAAGATCTATCTTTTTTCTTAGCATGTCCTTGATAAAAACCTTCACTACTATCAATACAATTATAAAGTATATTAGCTTTTTTAAAATTATTTTCATACACCTTATCAAGCCCACCTTGATTTAAAAGCCAATCCATTTCAAGATTAAACATATAAATGGCAAAAGTTGGAGGCGTATTAAACAAAGAATTATTTTGTGCATGAATAGCATAACTTAACATACTAGGAATTTTTTTATTCTGTGATCTTTCTAACATATCTTTACGGATAAAAATACAACTTAAACCTGATATCCCTGCATTTTTTTGTACTCCTCCATAAAAAAAAGCTATATTGGAAAAATCTACCTTTTTAGAAAAAAAATCACTTGAAGCATCAACGATTAAAGGGGCTTTAGTTTTAGGATAATTTTGATATTGTGTACCATAAATAGTATTATTAGAACAAATATAAGCATAATCGGCATTATCACTAAATTCTACATCAGGAATATGATTAAAATTATTTTCTTGACTACTTGCAACAATTTTTACTTTTATACCCAAAATCTGAGCTTCTTTAATTGCTTTATTTGTCCAAATTCCAGTATTAGCATATTCACAAATTCCATTTAAAGCTAAATTCATAGGAATCATAGCAAATTGTAAACTTGCCCCACCTTGTAAAAACAAGACCTCATAATCCTCATTTAAGCCATAGAGTCTTTTAGCTTTTTCTTGCGCGCCAAAATGTACTTCTTCAAACACCTTGGTTCGGTGTGAAATTTCCATAATAGAATAACCTTTTCCTTGATAATCACACAATTGCTCTTGGGCTTGTTTTAAAATTTCTAAAGGTAAAGTTGATGGTCCAGCGCTAAAATTAATTTTTCTCATAATATATCCTTTATAAAATTTTTGCTTCTTTTTGAGAAGTTTGAGAAGTTAAAATTATCATATCATCAGCTTTAAGTTCTTCTAAACTTATTATTTTATTATCTTTTTTAACACAAACAAATTTTTTACTTTTATTAAAGAAATTTTCATGCTGCAAATAAGCATTTTGCAATTTTTCTAATTTTAATTTATTAAAACTCAACTGATTTATGATTAAATTATAAAATTGTTTCTCTATAGCATAACTTTGTTTTATTTTTTCATCTAATATTTTAGGCAAAGAATTAGCTTTAAAAATTTTATTTAAATTTAAAAGCATATGATTACAATTTTGTATTTTATTTTGCAAACATTGTAATAATTTTTCTTCTAATAAATCTAAATTTTGTTCTAAATTTAACTTTGAAAAAAACAAAATATCAATAGCTGCAGAAGGTGTTGGAGCTCTATAATCTGCAACAAAATCGCTAATTACATAATCAATCTCATGTCCAATTGCTGAAATAATAGGAGTATTAGCTTTAAAAATTTCTCTTGCTAAGTTTTCATCATTAAAACAAAAAAGATCCTCTCTACTCCCTCCACCACGTGCAATAACAATAAGATCTAAATCCATAGTATCAGCTCTTTGTAAAGCTTTTATAAGAGAAGAAGGTGCTTGATTTCCCTGAGTTAAAGCATTAAAAACATAAATTTTAGCTAAAAAATATTCTTTTTGATTAATAAGTTTTAACATATCTTGCAAAGCTGCTGAAGTTTTTGAAGTAATAATACCCACTTTTTTAGGAAATTTTGGCAATTTCTTTTTAAAACATGTATCAAAAAGTCCTTCTTTTTGCAAACGTTCTTTTAAAGCTAAAAATTGTGCCTCTAAATCTCCAAATCCTGCTTTTTTCATGCTATTTGCGATAAATTGATAACGTCCACTTTCAACATATAAACTTACACTTCCAATAAGTTCTAAAAAATCACCAAGCTTTGGTTTAAAATCCACTTTTAAATTAGCATTTTTAAACATAGCACAAGCTATGCTAGATTTTTCATCCTTTAAATCAAAATACCAATGTCCTGAACCATGCATAGTAATTTTTGAAAGTTCTCCGCTTAAAACAATATCATCAAAATGCGTCTCCAATAAAGCCTTAGCTTTTAAATTTAATTCACTTACATTCATCAATTTTCCAAATATAAATTATTACAAATTGTATCAATATATTGATTTTGTATAATAAAGTTACACTTTTTTAAAAATTTTTAAGTCTAATCTCAACTAAATAGTAAAATTTTAGAAAAAATATTATATATAATACTTATATATTTCAAACTTAAAACTTAAAGGATTTTATCATGAAATTAAAAATTTTTTGCTCTATTTTAGCTTTTAGCACTATATTAAGTTTTGCTCAAGAACCAAAACGTCCTGAATGCATTGCTCCAGCTCAACCTGGAGGTGGATTTGATTTAACATGTAAACTCATTCAAGTTGGTATGCTTGATACTAAAATTATCTCAACTCCTATAAGAGTCACTTATATGCCTGGTGGAGTAGGTGTTGTAGCTTATAATACCATGGTTAATAATAGATCTAAAGATGGTAATGTAGTAGTGGCTTTTTCAAGTGGAACCTTACTTAATATAGCTACAGGAAAACATGGAAAATACAATGAAAATGATGTTAAATGGCTTGCTTCAGCAGGCGTAGATTATGGTATGATAGCCGTAAAAGCAGATTCTCCTTATAAAAATCTAGAAGATTTAATAAAAGCTTTACAAAAAGATCCCAACTCTATTAGTATAGGTGCTGGAGGATCTATAGGAGGACAAGATTGGATGCAAACAGCTTTGCTTGCAAAAGCCATTAATGTTGATGTGAAAAAAATACGTTATGTAGCCTTTGAAGGAGGAGGTGATGCTTTAACTTCACTCTTAGGAAATCACATTGATGTCATTAGTGCAGGTGTAGCTGAACTCATACCTCAAATTAAAACAAAAACTATTAGAGTTTTAGCAATTTTTTCTCCAAAAAGGCTTCCTGGAATTCTAGCTGATATTCCAACTGCTAAAGAACTAGGTTATGAAGTAGAATGGCCTACACTTAGAGCTTATTATATGGGATCAAAAGTTTCTAATGAAGCTTATAATTGGTGGCTTAATGCATTTGAAAAATTCCAAAAAACTCAAGAATACAAAGATCAACTTAATCAAAGATCCTTATTTGAATTTAACAAAAATGGTAAAGATTTAGAAGATTTTGTTAAAAAACAAACTGAACAATATAGAACATTAGCCAAAGAATTTAAGCTTATAAAATGAAAACGATTTCAAGTATAAAAATTATTGCAGGGATCTTGCTCATTATTAGTTTAATTGGAATTTATAAAGGTTTAAGTATACATTCAGATTTTAATTATGAACCCCTAGGACCTCGTGCTTTTCCGATAGGAATTTTAATTCTTATCTCCTTTTTCTCTTTATTTTTAATTTTTATTTCTAAAAATAATGGGCTTAAATGGGGTGATTTCATTTTTTGGAAAAAATTTATTATTTTAACTTTAGCCCTTTTACTCTATGCCATTTTTTTTGAACTCTTAGGCTTTATGCTTTGTACATTTTTACTAATATTTATCATGACTTTGCTTTTTAAAACAACCTTGCCTAAAGCTTGTATTTTTTCTATATTAAGTAGCATTATTCTATATTATTTTTTTGATAATGTATTACAAATTACTTTGCCATTTGGCTTTATCTTTAATCATTTTAATTAAAGGAAAATTATGGATACTTGGATGTATTTAATGCAAGGATTTAATATAGCTTTAGATCCTTACAATATTTTAATAGCATTAATAGGCTGTTTTATAGGCACTATAGTAGGTATGCTTCCAGGACTTGGACCTATTAATGGAGTAGCTATTTTACTCCCTCTAGCTTTTGGAATGAACTTACCTGCAGAATCTGCCATTATTTTACTTGCAACAGTTTATATGGGTTGTGAATATGGAGGCAGAATTTCTTCTATACTTCTTGGAATACCAGGAGATGCAGCAGCCATTATGACTACTTTAGATGGGCATCCTTTAGCTAAAAAAGGCTTAGCAGGAAAAGCCTTAAGCATCTCAGCACTTAGTTCTTTTATTGGTTCTTTTATAGCAATTTGTGGTATTATACTTTTTGCTCCACTGATTGCACAGTGGTCTTTAAAATTTGGACCTGCTGAATATTTTGCTCTTATTATTTTTGGTTTAGCAAGTTTAGGAAGCATGTTAGCTCAAAAACCCATAAGATCTTTTCTCTCAGCCTTAATAGGTCTTTTTTTAACCACCATAGGTATAGATGGAAATACAGGTGTTTATCGCTTTACCTTTGACAATCCTCATTTATATGATGGAATTTCTTTTATTATTTTAGTTATAGGTCTTTTTTCTGTTAGTGAAATTTTTTTCATATTAGAAAATACTCGTACAAGTCAAAATATTATTAATAAAACAGGTAAAATTTTAGTTAATCTTAAAGAATTTTTTCTTTGTTTTTCAGCCATTATAAGATCTTCTATCTTAGGATTTTTTGTAGGAGTTTTACCAGGCGCTGGAGCAACTATAGCTAGTGCTATTACTTATATGAGTGAGAAAAAAATAGCTGGCATAAAAGGCAAATTTGGACAAGGAGATTTAAAAGGTGTTGCAGCCCCTGAAGCAGCTAATAATGCCTCAGCTTGCGGATCTTTTATCCCTATGCTCACACTTGGACTTCCAGGTTCAGGAACAACTGCAGTAATGATGGGAGCATTAACACTTTATAATATCACCCCAGGTCCTACAATGTTTAGCGAACAAGCAAATATAGTATGGGGGCTTATAGCTTCTTTATTATTTGCTAATGTAGTTTTACTTTTGATGAATTTACCCCTAATTAGAATTTTTGTTAAAATTTTAAGTATACCTATGTGGAGTTTAGCCCCTATTATAATTATTGTTTCAATTATAGGAATTTATTCTATTAATAGCACAAGCTTTGATATAATTTTAATCTTAATCATAGGTATCCTAGCTTATATTTTAAGAAAACTTGAATTTCCAATGGCTCCTCTTATACTTGGTTTTGTATTAGGAGAACAATTAGAAACCAATCTAAGAAGAGCATTATCTATTAGCAATGGAGATTTATCAATACTTTGGAGTGGATCTATAGCTCCTATTTTACTTGTAGGGGCTATATTAATTATAATATTACCACTTTTAATAAAAAAATTAAGAAAATCTAAGATTTAGATTTTCTTAGCTATAAACATAGAGCTCACACCAAAACTAAAACTTTTAAATTCAAGCATCTTAAAACCTGCTTGTTCTAACTCAATAATCATTTCATCTTTACTCAAAAAACTTTCTATGGAATTAGGTAAATATTCATAAGCACTTTTATTTTTACTTATAATTGCACCTAAATTTGGCAAAATATTTTTAAGATAAAAATCCCTGCAAAACCCTATAAAACCATCATTTTCTCTTTTAACAAATTCTAAAATTAAAAAAATTCCATTTTGTTTAAGCACTCGTGAAAACTCACTTAAAGCTTTTTTTCTCTCTACCACATTACGTATTCCATAACTTATACTTATAATATCAGTGCTTTCATTTTGTAAAGGTAATTCTTGTGCTTGAGCTTTTATAAAATCAATATTTGGAAATTTTTGTTTTGCTATATTTAACATACCTTTACTTGGATCAACACCTTTGAGATTGAGTATATTTTTGTTTAATTTTTTAGCACTATTTTGCCAAATATTTATCATATCTCCTGTTCCACAAGCCACATCCAGTATAACTATATCATCTTTTTCACAAAGCTTTAAAACTCTTTTACAAGCGAATTTGCGCCAACTTACATCAACACCAAAACTTAAAATTCTATTAGTTTTATCATAAGTTGGAGCTATTTCATTAAACATATTTATAATTTTATCTTGCTTTTGCATTATTATCCTTAATTATAGCTTTTATAATTTTCTTGTCTTTTAATTTATAAAACCTATTTTTATATTCAAAATTATACAATAATATTAAAAATTTTTATGATAAAAAATCTTGAAGAATTTTAAGTTTATTTTTATAAAATTATCGATATTTTAAAAAATATTTATAAGAATTTTAAAAATACTAAAATAACCCTAAAAAGGGTTATTTTCTTAATTTATTTAAGAACATTCTTTACACCTGTGAACATAAGCACAAACTGATAAATGGTTAATCAAATTGCCTAATTTTTTTTCTAAATATTCTTGATATTCATCAAGTTTCACATCTTGAAAATTTAAATCATTTATATTACCACATTTAGAACAAACAACATGAATATGTTTCTCTTCATAAATATCATAACAAGTTTTTTGATTTAAAACATTAATTTCAACAACCAAACCTTGTTCTTGCAAGGTGTTAAGATTTTTGTAAACTGTGGCTAAAGAAATTGAAGGATACTCTTTTTTAATTTCTGCATACAATTCATCAATATTAGGATGTTCATGCCTTTTTAAGATTTTTAAAACGCAAAGCCTCTGTGGAGTAGCCTTTAATTCATGTTTTCTAAGCATTTCTAACAATTCCATTTTAATATCCTTATTTTTTAAGAGGAAATAATAATAAAATTTTAATTAAAAAAAGTTTATATCAAATAATATTTTTTATTATTTAATTATAAAATTTTTAAGACTTCATCAAATAAACTATTAGTATCTTTATGCAAAATTTTTTCTACTTCGCTACTTTTACCGTGTTCAATAAAACAATCTTCATATTCAAAACTGATAAGTTTAATTTGAAAATCATATTTTTGCAAAAAATTATTGATCAAACTTCCCACACCTCCAATTTTAGCATTTTCACTAAAAACAAACCAAATTTCACTTTTTTTAGCAAGATAAGACAATAATTCCTCATCCAAAGGTTTTATAAAAATCAGATCAATTAAATTCGCATCTTTTCCTATTGCTTGCAAAGATTTTAAAACCTGCCATGCTTTACCTACCCCTTGACCATAACCTAGGAAAACAATCTTGCTATCATTTTTAACAAGCCACTGAGCTTTAGCAAACTCTATTTCGCAAGAATTAAATTCTTTATCCAAAATAAAACTTCCCCTAGGATAACGAAAAGCTATAGGTCCTTTATGCAAATAAGAGTATTCCATTATTTTTTGCATCATTTGTTCATCTCTAGGAGCCAAAAGAGTGAAATTAGGCAAAGGCGCTAAAAAACTAACATCAAAAACACCTTGATGTGTTTCTCCATCTTCACCAACTATTCCTGCTCTATCTATAGCAAAAACAATACTTAAATTCATAATCGCACAATCATGAATGATCTGATCATAAGCACGTTGTAAAAAAGTACTATAAATAGCTACAAAAGGCTTAAACCCTTCTTTTGCCATAGCAGCCATAGAAGTAACAGCATGTTGTTCTGCAATAGCTACATCCCAAAAACGATTAGGATACTTATCTATAAGCTTATCAAGCCCAGTCCCACTTGGCATAGCAGCAGTGACTCCAACAATATTTTCATATTTTAAAGCCAAATTCAATAAATTTTGAGAAAAAATTTCAGTAGCTGATTTTTTAATATCAATATTTTTAATACTTTCTCCGCTATCTATATCAAAAGCTCCTACTCCATGCCATTTTGCATGCTTTCCCTCTGCTAAAATATAACCCTTACCCTTAATAGTTTGAGCATGTACTACACAAGGTTTTTGCATAGCTTTAGCTTGTTTTAAAGCCACAATAATTTCAGCTAAATTATGGCCATCAATAGGGCCAATATATTCTAAACCTAATTCTTCAAATAAAAGTCCAGGAGTAATAAGTTTAAAACTTTCTTCAAAACGTTTTGCTATATAAGTAGCACTATTAGGTAACACATCAAGCATCTTTGCTATACGCTTTTTAAAATTTTGATAAAACTGTGTTGCCATAGCTTGAGAAAGATATTTTGAAATGGCACCTATAGGTTTTGAAATACTCATTTCATTATCATTTAAAAGGATTACACAAGGAAATTTAGAATCACCTAATTCATTTAAAGCCTCATAAACCATTCCTGCACTCAAAGCCCCATCACCTATTAAAACTATAGGAGTGCGCTTTTGTTTTTTTAAAGCAATAGCCTTACACGCACCAAGTGCCAAAGAAATAGAAGTGCTTGAATGTCCAGCAACAAAATAATCTCCTTCACTAGGTTTTGTATAACCACTTAAACCATTAATTTGTCTTAAAGAATGAAAAATATCTTCTTTTCCACTTAAAAGTTTATGTGTATAAGATTGGTGAGATACATCAAAAATAAAAGGATCCTTATTAGCATCAAAAATCAAATGCATTGCTATACTAAGCTCAACAGCACCTAAATTTGAACTTAAATGTCCACCATTTTGACTGACTACTTGTATAATTTTTTCACGTATTAAAACAGCAAGATCTTCTAATTCTTTTAAACTTAATTTTTCTAATTCTTCTTTAGTGTGGGCAAATTTTTTATTCATTATTGACCATTTTTTTAATTTTCATCAAACGGGAGTTAAGATTAGATTCTATATTACCCGCATCACTAATAATAACAACACTGCCTTTACTAATAGCATCATCAAGACTGACTTTAATATGAGTATCTTGACTAAATTGCTCTTTTAAATACTCATAATCTTGAGCATTAATCTTAAGTTCAATAGCACTAGCACCTTTAAGCTCACTAATTAAATCTTTAGCTAAAGCATAAGCTATTTTTTGAGAATCAAGCTCTAACTCCTTTAAGATCACCTCTTTGGCAATATCTATAGCTGTTTGAGCTAATTCTTTTTCATTTTTCTCTATAAAAATTTCTAAATTAGCACAAGCATCATCAAGTTTTGCTATACTTTTTAAATACTTATCTTTAAGTTCATCTAATTCTTTTTGAAATTCCTCTTTTGCCTTATCAAAACCTTCTTTAGTGAATTTCTCTTTAGCATTTTCAAGTTCTGAATTTAAACGATTATTAAATTCATTTTCTTGACTTTCAATTTGCATTTGAAGTTTAATAATATTACTTGACATTTCATCAGTTTTTTTAAGTAAATCTTCAACAAAATTTGGCTGAAATGTCTGAATTTGTGATTCTTGTATAGTTTGTGTAGAGACTATACTTTGATTTTCTTGAACTACATCTTCATGAGTTCTTTTATCATTCTCCTCATTTGAATTTTGGAGATGATGCTCTACTACATGATTATCAAATTCAGAAATAACTTTAAAACGATACCCTTCTACAACATGTTGATTAGAATTTCCACCTGAAATAACATTACTACGATTAATCATTATATCCACCTATTCTATCATTTCATCTGCATCACCTGTTTGCACAAGCCCTTGTTCTGCAAGTTTTTGAACGACTTCTACTACCTTCCTTTGTGCATCTTCAACATCTTTCACACGTACAGCTCCTAAAAATCCCATTTCTTCAAGAAAAGCTTCGCTTGCACGCGCAGACATATTTGCTAAAAATTTTTGTTTTAATTCTTCGCTTGCACCTTTTAAGCCTATCATTAAATCACGCTTATCAGCAGTTTTTAAAATCTCTCTTATAGCCTGAGTACTAAGTTTTTGTATATCATCAAAAGTAAACATAAGTTCTTTAATAGTTTCAGCTAAACGTTCATCGCTTTGTTCTATATAAGTAATAGTTGATTTACTTGCTTTTTGACCTAAACGATTAAGTACTTCTGCTACAGCTCTAGGACCACCCACTTCAACTTTGTAAGAAGTAAGACTTTCAAGTTTACTTTCAAGTACAGCTGAAACTCTTTTAATAATACTTGGAGAAATATCACCAAGATTTGCCATTCTTATAACAACCTCAGCTCTTAATTCATCACTAAAATACTCTAAAGTTTCAGCCGCATGAATTGAATCCATATGAGCTAAAATAAGAGCGATAGTTTGTGGGTGTTCTTTAGTAATAAAATCTGCAAGCTGTTGGGGTTTAATTTGCGCCAAATATGAAAAATTCTGGTTATTTTCCATACTTTTAGTAAGTTTTTCAAGAATTTTATTTGCAATTTCTGGCCCAAAAGTACGAAAAAGTATTTCTTTAGCATATTCTAAACCACCACTTTTAATAAATTGATTAGATTGAAGCAAGGTATAAAATTCTTCCAAAACTGCAGTGGCTACAGAACGATCAACATTTTTAGCCATAGCAATATAACGAGAAATTTCAGTAATAACATCAATTTCCATATGCGAAAATACAGAAGTTGTAGCATCTTCACCAAGTTGTATAAGAAATATCGCTACCTTTTCGGGCATAGATAAATCATCATAAACCATTTTTTGTTCTTCGCTAAGCTTTATCATTACATATCCTTTTCGCCAAATTCACTATCGTTTTGAATTAAATTTTGCAAAAGTGCAGCAATTTCTTCACTTTTATCACTCACCAAACTACGCAATTTTTCAAGCAAAACTTCATATTGAATAGAATCTTCATTAAAATTATCTCCAAAGCCTAATTGCTCTTCAACTTTTTTTCTTGCTGCATTAAATTTCTCTAAAGCATCTTCAGCATCATCTAACACAGCATTTGAACCTTGTTCCATTTCTTCTTGAGCTGCAACATCTTCAAGCATTTTTTGAGCAAATGGAGCAATAATTTTTTTGTAAAAAATAAAAAGCAAAATCGCCGCAATAAAATATTTAACTGGTGGGATAAATGGCTCAACAAAACGGTTATAAAAAGTTTTAACTTTACTTTCAACTCTAATTGATTCACGATGAAATGGTAAATTTTGTACCACAACACTATCTCCTCTTGTAGCACTAAAATTAATAGTATTTTTAACTATACTTTCAACACTTGCAAGCTCTTCCTTGCTTAATGGAATATACTCGCTTTTAAGATCACCATTTTCATCAACAACATCTTGATATTTACCATCAATAGTAACAGCAGCAGAAGTACGAATAACTGTTGCAAACTGCTTTTTAATACTCGTAATAGTTTTAGAAAGTTCATTGTTTGTAGTGACTTGATTTTTTTTATAAGTATCAATTTGTCCTTTATTATCAAGTCCTTCAACTGGACCTATATTAGAAACTGCACCAGGGACTCCTTGAATTTCAGGATCTTTTCTGCCCGTTCTTTCTTCATTTAGAGTTTGCTCACTTCTTACTATAGGATTTGGATCATAAACCTCACTTTGTGATTCTTGTTTAGAGAAATCAAAATCTATATTAACACTTACTTTTACTTTATCTCTACCCCCTGCAAAAGGAGCTAAATTTTCTATAATTTTATCTTCTAAAGCCTTTTCTTGATCGCTTTTAAATTTAATTTGTGCACGAACTAAATCATCTTCATATGCTTCTTGCTCATCAAGAGGCACACCGCTTTGATCACTGATTTTAACATTTTCCTTGCTAAGCTTTGCAACAGCAGCAGAAACAATATTTTTAATCCCATCAATTTGTTTTCTAGTCAGCTTAAGACCCTCACGTACATTAACAACAACTGAAGCAGTAGGAGGTATTTGTCTTTCAGTAAAAACACTTTCTTTTGGAAAAGCTATATGCACTACTGCACTACGTATAGGATCTAAAGTTTCTATAGTCCTTGCAAGTTCTCCTTCAATAGCTCTTTGATATTTTACTCTTTGTTCTTCATTTGTAGCTCCAAAAGCCTGGGTATCAAAAGCTTCAAAACCCACACGACTATCTTTAATAAGTCCTTCACTTGCAATAAACATTCTTTGGCGATAAACTTGATCTTGTGGGACTAAAATTTTATTTTCACTTTCTAATTTATAAGGTATATTATTTTGCTCTAACTTAGCTACTATAGCAGCTGAAGAACTTGGACTTACATTTTCAACTAAAACAGCATATCCATTACTTACACCACTTCCATTTCCACGAAATAAAGCTAAAAATACCAAAAAACCAACCACAATAATAACAGATGCAGCAATCACTATACGCTGCTTTCGAGTTAAGTTTTGATAAAGCTGTCCAATTTGATGAAACATATTTTTAAAATCCATTAGTCCTCATCCCTCAATTTAATAAATTAGCATTTATTTTTTAATCAAGTTACTCTTTTAAAACCTTTTCAAATTCGACAAAAAATCTTTCATTTTCATAAGGTTTTCCTATAGTAATACGCATAGCATTTAAACCATAACTTTGTAAATTTCTTATTATTATACCCTTTTTAAGCAATTTTTCAGACAAATCTGTACTATTTTTTTGATCAAAAAAATAAGTAATAAAATTAGTATAACTTTTAAGAGTTTTTATATGATTTCTTTTGGCAAATTCTTCATAAAGCTCCATTTGGGTAAAATTATTTTCTAAAGTTTTTTTAATAAATTCTTCATCATCTAAAGCTGCTATTGCAGCTTTTAAAGCTAAATGATTCACATTAAAAGGTGCGCGAAGCTTGTGCAATGCATTAATAATTTGAATATTGGCTATACCATAACCTATACGCAAACCACCAAGTCCATAAAGCTTAGAAAATGTTCCCAAAAAAAGCACATTTTCAAATTTTTCGACAAGATCGCAAGGTTTTAAACACTTTTTATTATCCTTAAAACTTGCAAATTCATTATAAGCTGCATCAATAATAACTAAACAATCTTTATCTACTTCTTTTATAAATTCAAATACTTCATTAGCATTTAAACACTCACCTAAAGGATTATTAGGCAAACATAAAAAAACAACTTTAATTTCTTCTTGATATTGATTATAATATTTTTGAAATTCATTTAAATCATGAGTAATGCTTTGCGTTTTATAACATTTTGCACCAAATTGCTTAGCGTAAATTTCATACATAGCAAAACTTACACCTGCTTGTAAAAAAGCATTTTTATTATTTAATTTAGCATGTAGAGCAAATTCTATAACTTGATCACTACCTGCACCAATAATAATATTTTCATTTTTAAGCTTATATTTTTGTGCAAGTTTACTTTTAAGCTCTATCATACTATCATCAGGATAAAGATAAGCTTTATTTAAATTTTGCATTAAACTTTCAATAGCTTTTGGTGGAACACCAAAGGGATTTTCATTGCTAGCTAATTTTATAATTTCTTTAACACCATATTCTTTAGCAATCAATTCTATATCTTTACCCGGCTCATAATTATTTAAATAATTTAAAATTTCATTAAATTGCATTTATTTCTCCTGATAAATAAGATCCAAGCCAAACAATCTCATCTTGATTTTCTAAAGCTCTTTTAACATTTTCATCATCAATATGTCCTTGAAAATCTATATAAAAACTATGTAAAAATTCTTTTGATTTTACAGGACGAGATTCAAGCTTAGTAAGATTAATATTTTCTTTTTTAAACCTTTCTAATAAAGAGCTTAATCCACCTGGTTTATGATAAGCATGAGCTAAAATAGAGGTTTTACAATTTGGCATTTTAGGATTTTTAATATCACTTAAAATTAAAAATCTTGTTTTATTAGCTGCATTATCTTCTATTTTATCAAAAAGCACGGGTATATTATAAATTTTTGCAGCAATTTTCGAACAAATTGCTGCAGAATATTTATCTTTAGAAGCTAAATAAGCAGCATTAGCTGTAGATTTTGAAGGTAAAAATTCTACATTACCAAGCCCATGACTTTCTAAAAATTTACGACATTGATTATAACCTTGAGGGTGAGAATAAATACGTTTTATTTCTTTTAAATTTTCATTAATGCCTACAAAAGAATGGTGTATATCCATGTAAATCTCACCAAAAATTTTAAGTTCACTATACTTACCAAGACAATCTAAAGTAATACCTACAGCCCCTTCTGTATTATTTTCTATAGGCACAACTCCATATTTAGCCTCTTTATTGCTCAATTCTTTAAAAACATCTTCTATATTAGCAAGGGCAATATAACGACTCATAGCCCCAAAACGACTCCTTGCTGCTTGATGAGTATAAGTTCCTTCAGGTCCTAAATAAGCTATAGTTTGAGGCATTTCTAAATTTCTTGAAACAGCAAAAATTTCTTGATAAATAGCTTCTATAGCATTTTGATCTAACAATCCTAAATTGATATTTTTTAAACGTTTAATAATAGCCCTTTCACGTTCAGGACGATAAATAACACCTCCACTACTTTGTTTAATTTCTCCTATAGTTTTTACATAAATCATTCTCTCATTTAAAAGTTCTAAAATTTGATTATCTATTACATCAATTTTATCTCTAAGCTCCTCTAAATTTGACATTTTAGCTCCTTTAAAAATTCAAAAACACTAGGATAAACTCTATCAAGCAAATTCATATCAATTCCTTTAGTATCACTTATTTTACCGCTTAACACTAGTAAAGTTTTCATACCAAGTTCTTTTGCCTTAAGCAAATCACCTTTAAAGTCATCACTAATTATTTTACTTTCTTTAAAATTAGCTTTTAAATCTTGTTTTTTTAATAAATTTAAAGCTTCTTGATAAAAAGAAATACTAGGCTTACCTATAACTTCATATTTAAAATTTACAGCATGCTTAAGCATAACCATAATACCACCTACTCCAGGATAAAGTCTATTATCTTTTTTATAAATACTTGTTTCATGCATGACAATAAATTGAATTCCTTTTTTAGCAAATTCTATCATACTAGCAAAATCCTTAAATTTAAAATCATCATAACTAGCCACAAGCACAGCCTTAGGATATATAAAATCAAACTTAAAACCTAATTTTTCAAGGCTACATAAAAATTCATTTGAACCAAAAGCAGCAATCTTGCAAGGTTTTAAAATACGATTTAAAACACAAAAGGGATCGATATAGGCATCTTTTTTTATTTTTAAACCTTTTTGTCTTAAATAATCTAAAAAATCAAGTTTTTTAGTATTATTTGTAATAATAACATAAGGAATTTGTTTTATATTTAAAAAATCTATTAATTCTTTTGCACCCTGAATTAAAGATTTATCAGAATCTGAAATCAAAGTTCCTTGCACATCTAAAAAAAACATTTCATTTCCTTAAATATTTTTCTTCTAAGGCAATTTGATCTTCAAACTCTTCTCTTTGACGAATGATTCTTACTTCTCCTTGCTCAAATGCTAATTCACAAACTTTATTTCTTGTATTATAATTACTACTCATGCTAAAACCATAAGCACCTACATCTTTAATAACAACTATATCACCATTTTGAGTTTTAGGTAAAAATCTTGCTTTAGCAAAGAAATCTCCGCTTTCACAAATTCCTCCTACAATATCACATAAACTTTCTTTACCTTGATTATAAGGCAAAACAATTTCATGATAAGCCTCGTACAAACTCGGACGTATAAAATCATTCATTGCCCCATCCACCACAATAAAACGTTTTGTTTTATTGTATTTTTCATAAAGCACTGAACAAACAAACTCTCCACTTTTTGCAACCAAATATCTCCCAGGCTCCATAGCTATAGTTAAATCAAGTCCACTTAATTGCTCTAATATTCCTTGCGCATAAACATAAAGATCAGGCTCGTATTCTTTTTTTTCATAAGCTATACCAAGACCTCCTCCAATATCAAAAAATTTAAGATCTATACACAAAGCTTTTAATTCTCTTACAAGTTTTGCAACTATGCGTGCTGCTTCATGAATAGGAGCAATATCTAAAAGCTGAGATCCTATATGAAAATGTATTCCAATAGGTTCTAAAAAAGAGGAATTTTTAGCATAAAGATACATTTTCCTTGCTATATCGATATCAACACCAAATTTATTCTCATTTAATCCTGTTGAAATATAAGGATGAGTTTTTGCATCAACATTTGGATTAACACGAATACTAATTCTTGCTTTTATATCCAATTGCTTAGCCACACTTTCTAAAAGCATCATCTCAGCTTCACTTTCAAGATTAATATATAAAATATTATATTTTAAAGCAAGTTTTAATTCCTCTTTAGTTTTTCCTACCCCACTAAAAATAATCTTATAAGCTTGCGCACCTGCTTTTAAAGCACGTTGAACTTCTCCTATACTCACACAATCAAATCCACTACCTAAATGAACAAGCATTTGTAAAAGACTAAGATTAGAATTAGCTTTTACTGCATAAAAAACTTGAGATTTTCTAGCTTTAAAAGCTTCTTTAAGATTTAAAAAACGCTTTTTTATCACATCAAAATCATAAATATAAAAAGGGGTTTTAAATTCATATTTTAATTGTTTATAGTCCATTTTAACCTTCAATTCTTTATTTTATTATCAATTTATCGGTGTTTATAATACATATAAGTACTCAATAAACCTAAAAATACTATAGGTAAAACTATACCTATCTCACTTACAATAACATCATTTTGACTTAATCTAGTCAATAAAAATAATATACCCCAAATCATTAAAGTCGCAATAAAAGCTATAAAACTCACTATAGCAAGATTAAAAAACCGTGCTATTACAGGAAAAAAATAGTACATAATAAGCATTAAAAAAGGTGCAAAAAATGGAGTAAATATAAATTTATAAAGACTAATTTTAAGAGCATCTATATTCACATTTTGCGCTCTAAAAAGTTCAAAAATTTCTAATGCATCAAAAATAGAATAATCTCTATTGCTAGCCACCCCTTCTATAATTTTTGGTTTAAAGCCATATAATGATTTAATTTGAGTAAATTCATCTATTGTTAAACCCTTACTACCTAGTTGATAATTTTGAGGTAACAAAGTAATATTACCCTCTTTTAAAATCCAACTTTCACTCTTAAAATATGCATTTTTAGCATTAATTAAAGAATTTAAATTTAAATTATCAATATTAAAAATTTTTATATTTTGAGCACTATTTTGACCATTATTAATTTTTGAAATAAAAACAAAATTATTATTAAATTTTAAAAATACTTCTCCACTTTGATTTAATACTGTACCATTTTTTAAGATATTTCTTTTATAATCGTTAGCATAAGCAAAAGAAGTAAAATTAAGTCCTATATAAACACAACAAAAAAACAAAGCCCATAAGAAAGGAAATAAAATAACATAATTTTTACTAAATCCTAGTGCATAAAGGCTTACAAATTCATTAGATCTTATCATAGAAATCAAAGAAAGCACCAAAGCAAAAATTAAAGAAAGGGGCAATACATAAGGTACTGCTGAAAAAGATAAAAACATCATATAAAGCAAATCAAGATTAGCAGCTTTTGGTAAATCTTTAAAATTTAAAAGCAAATCTATACCGCAATAAAAACCAAGTAAAGCAAAAAAAATAATAAAAAAATTTTTTAAATAAATTCCTGAAATAAAACGAAAAAATATTGACATTTTAAACATTTAAACTATATTTAGACGATATAAAAGACAAATTATCATTTTTAATCAGTTCAAATAAAGCCTCTTTAGCATGAATTAAAACCTTACTCAAAATTAATTCTTCTTCGGCTTTAAAATTGCCTAAAACATGAGAAAGCACATGCTCACCCTTACCTATTCCTATACGAATTCTTTCATAATCATTCCCGCATAAACTATCTATACTTTTAAGCCCATTATGTCCTCCACTTGAACCACCTTTTTTAAAACGCAAAACTCCTAAATGAAGATCAATATCATCATGAATAACTATAATTCTTTCACATTTATAAAAATCACTAACAATTTTTACACTTATTCCTGAATTATTCATATAAGTACTAGGTTTTAAAAGAAGCAAAGAAGAACTTAATTTAAAAAGCTCTCCTTTAAATTGAGAATGAGTAAGATTTATGAAATTACTTTCTTTTAAAAGCAGATTAATAAGCATAAAACCGGCATTATGGCGAGTATTTTCATACTCTACACCTATATTACCAAGTCCTACAACTAAAATCATCTAGCTTTTTCTACACCTACAACCGCTACCCTCTCAGCATCAATCATAACAACACCCTCAGGTACTACTATATCACGAACAAGTAAAGCATCACCTACATCAAGTTTACTTACATCAAGTTCAAAATAATTAGGTAAATTTTCAGCTGCACATTTTACTTTCAATCTTCTTTTTGATTGGATTAAAACACCTTTATTTTTAAGACCAATAGCTGTACCTGTAATTTTAATTGGAACCATATACTTAGAAACTACACCTTTTTGTGCAATTTTTAAGTCTACATGTTTTAAATCTGCAGTAACAGGATCTTTTTGATAATCTACAACCACAACACTTAAAATCTGAGAACCTACTTTTACATCAAAAATTAAAGTTGTTTTTTTACGAACTTCTTTAATAAATTCATTGACTTTAAAAGCAGCATTGATATTTTCTAATCCTTTTCCATAGATGTTTGCGATTAGATAACCATCTCTTTTTAAAGCTTTAGCAGCTTTTCTACCGATACTCTCTCTAATAATACCTTCTAACATCTTCATCCTTTCTAAAAAATAAGCTTATATTATAAGCTATTTTGGCTTAGGTAAAAGTAAAAAATCTACAATTTATTTTTAATTTCTTTACAATATAATATTAAATTAATAAACTTAAATATTATTAACCAATTCATTTATGCACTATTAGGTTAAAATACAAGTATTCATAAAGCATTCTTAATCTTAAACAATCATTTTTCAAACTTTTTATTTATTATTGTAATTATTAGGTGTATAATAAATTAAAAATTTATTTTTTAAGAGTTTCAAATGCAAATTTATATAAGTGGAATTCATACTGATGTAGGTAAAACACATTTTTGTGCGAGTTTTTGTGCGAGTTTTAACTATGACTATTTTAAACTCATACAAGCAGGACTACCAAAAGATAGTGATTTAATAAATAAATTAAGTCCAAAAACAAAAATTTTTAAAGAAGGTTTCTTTTTGCAAACTCCAGCATCACCGCATATTGGTAAAATTCTTCAAAAAGCTGATTATAAAGCTTTAGAAATTATGCTTCCACAAAGTCAAAATTTACTCATTGAACTTGCAGGAGGACTTTTTTCTCCTATAGATGAAAAATATACTATGATTGATTTTATGAGTAAAAACATAAAACCAACCATTTTAGTTGCAAAATACTATCTTGGAAGCATTAATCACATTTTATTAAGTATACAAGCTCTTAAACAACGCAATATTGAAATTTTATCCCTTGTAATGATGGGGAAAAAAGATGTTTTACAAGATAATTTTGTTCAAAATTACACACAAATTCCTATAATAAATCTTGATTTTCCCGATCAACAAAACGCATTAAATCAAAATTTAAAAAAACAAATACAAAATATTTTAAATACTAAAATTCTTTAAAAATTTGCTCTAAACTCTTTATAATATAAGAAATTTGTTCTTTAGTGATAATATAAGGAGGCATGAAATAAATAGTATTTCCCAAAGGTCTTAAAAGCAAACCTTTTTCTAAAGCCTTTTCAAATACAAAAAGTCCTGGGCGCTCGTATTTAGAACTTAAAATATCAAAAGCACTAATCATACCACAGGTTCTAAAATTGCCCAAAAAATCAAATTGCTTAAGTCTTTGTAATTCTTTTTGAATAAATTGACTTAAAATTTTATTTTCCTCTAAAATATTTTCCTTCTCAAATATATCTAATACTGCATTAGCTGCAGCACAAGCTAAAGCATTTCCTGTATAACTGTGAGAATGCAAAAAAGCTTTTTTTTCTTTATAAGAAGCATAAAAAGTATTATAAATTTCATCTTTTGTAAGTACAACAGAAAGAGGCATAAAACCTCCCGTAATACCCTTTGAAAGACAAATAAAATCAGGACTTTGCTTGCATTGATGCAAGGCAAAAAGACTTCCTGTGCGTCCAAATCCTACAGCAATTTCATCAAAAATTACTTGTACTTTAAATTCACGGCAAAGTTTTATAGCCTCATCAATAAATCCAACTTCATACATATGCATATTTCCTGCACATTGTACCAAAGGCTCTAAGATAAAAGCACAAATTTCATTACCATATTTTTTTAAAACATTTGCTAATTCTTCAAGTTCTTTTTGATAATTATTATTTTTTGGTACATTAATACTTAAACATTCTAAAAGTAAAGTCTTATAAGTATCTTTATAAAGCGCTACATCACCCACACTTAAAGCCCCTAAAGTTTCACCATGATAAGAATTGCTTAAAGATAAAAATTTATTTTTTTCCTTCCCTTGATTTAGATGATAATGAAAACTCATCTTTAATGCAATTTCAATAGCACTTGATCCATTATCTGCGTAAAAACATTTATTAAAACCACTTCCAACCTTTTGACAAAGTCTAGCTGAAAGTTTTATAATAGGCTCATGAGAAAAACCTGCTAAAATAACGTGTTCAAGTTCATCAACTTGTTTTTTAATTGCATTTGCTATAAACTTATTACAATGCCCAAAAAGATTAACCCACCAAGAGCTAATACAATCCATATAAGCTTTGCCATTAAAATCATAAAGCCAAATGCCTTCAGCTTTTTTAATAGGAATTAAAGGTATATTTTCATGGTCTTTCATTTGGGTACAAGGATGCCAAATATGTTCTAAATCAAGTTTTTTTAAAATTTCATTTTGCATTATAACTTCTTTTTTAAAAATATTTTGGCAAAATAATACTTTAAAATTTCTAAATTATTGGAAAAAAATGAATCTTGAAATAATTTTGCAAAATTTACATAAAAATTATAATATAAGAACTCTTACACCTTTAAAACATGAAGGAAAATTTATTTATAAAGAAAATAAAAAACTTTTAAATTTAGCAAGTAATGATTATTTAAATTTAGCTACTTGTAAAGAATTAAAACATGAATTTTTAAATACCTTAGAAGAAGATCATTTCTTTTTTTCAAGTTCAAGTTCAAGAAGTTTAAGTGGAAATTTTACAATTTATCAAAATTTTGAAAATTTTTTAAAAAGCAAATTTAAAGAAAAAGAAGTTTTACATTTTAATAGTGGTTATCATCTTAATATCTCTTGTATAGCTGCACTTGCAAGCATCCCTAATACGCTTTTTTTAGCTGATAAATTTATACATGCTAGCATGATTGATGGCTTAAAACTTGGTAAAGCAAATTTCTTTCGTTTTCACCATAATAATATAGATAATCTAGAAAAACTCATAAAAAAGCACTATAATCAATATGAAAATATTATCATTTTAACTGAAGCTTTATTTAGCATGGATGGTGATTTTAGTAATTTAAAAGCCTTATGCGATTTAAAAAAACATTATAAAAAAATCAAACTTTATATAGATGAAGCCCACAGTGTAGGTTGCTTTGACAGCGAAGGCTTAGGATTGGTTAAAAGATTAAATTTAGAAAATGAAGTGGATTTTTTAATTTTCACTTTCGGAAAAGCTCTTGCTTCAATGGGTGCTTGTATAATATCTCATAAAAAATATAAAAGTTTTTTCATTAATAAAGCTAGGGCTTTTATTTATTCTACTGCTTTACCTCCTATTAATGTTGCTTGGACGCAATTTATCTTTAAAAAAATGCCCATTTTTGAAGAAAAAAGAAAAAAACTACAAGACTTAAGTGTGTTTTTTAAAACAAAACTTCAAGAAAAAAATTACCAAATTTTAGGAGATGCTTATATTATTTCTTTACTTTTAATAGAAAATCAAAAAGCCTTAAAAATAGCAAATATGTTTGAAACAGAAGGAATTTTTGCACCTGCAATTAAAGAACCCACTGTACCTAAAAATACCGCTAGAATTCGCTTTTCCTTACACACAGGATTAAATATAAATGAACTTGAAAGGATAATAAAACTTTTATGAAACATGCCTTTTTATGTAAAAATTTAACCTCAAAAGAACTTATTGTAGTATTTGGAGGATTTAGTTCTCATCCTAGTCATTTTTCACATTTAAAAAGCAATAAAAATGTAATCTTATTTTATGATTTTGAAAATTTTGACTTAGAATTTAATTTTAAATCTTTTTCACAACTTTATCTCATTGCTTTTTCTATGGGAGTATGTATCGCAAGCAAACTTTTAAAAAATATCAACTTCAAACAAAAAATAGCTCTAAATGGTACTAATATGGGTATTGATAAAAACAAAGGCATTCATCCTGCTATTTTTATGAAAACAATAAAAAATTTTAAATTAGATGATTTTAAATCTTCTTTATTAAACAAACATGAAAATTTAGCAAAAAAATTTATTTTTAAAGATGAAAAAGCTTTAAAAATAGAACTTCAAAATCTTTTTGATTTTGCCTTAAAACACAAAAACGATGATTTTATTTGGGATAAAATTTATTCTAGTAACGAAGATACAATTTTTCCACAAAAAGCTTTAAAAAATAGTTTTAAAACGTTAATTTTACTAAATGAACCTCATTTTGCATTTTTTCATTTCAAAACTTGGGATGAATTGTGAATTTTTTAAAAGCTAAAGATTATCAAAAACATGCTAAAATTCAAAACCTAATGGCCTTAAAACTCTGTTTAAAACTTAAACATTTTAAACAAAAACATTTTAAAAAAGTTTTTGAATTTGGCTGTGGTAGAGGCGAATTCACGCAAAAACTTGAAAAAATTATTAGTTTTGATGAATATCTTAAAAATGATATTTTAGATTATGGTATAGATTTAAAAGTACAAATTTTTGATATGAATAAACTAGCCATGCATCATTTAAGTAAAGAAAAATTTGATCTTATTGCCTCAAATGCCACCTTACAATGGCTTGATTTAGAACACATTTTACCCACACTATTTAATATGCTCAATCAAGAAGGAATTTTACTCCTTTCTACTTTTGGAAAACAAAATTTAAAAGAAATTAAACAAAGCACAGGATTTTCTTTAAAATACTTTAATATTTATACTTTAAGACAAATATTTAAAAAATATTTTTTTAATGTCAAAATCACAGAAGAAATTATAAGCTTAGATTTTAATAATGCTTTAGAAGTTTTTAAACATTTAAAATTAAGCGGAGTAAATTCTTTAGGCTTTTATCGCTTAAACAAACAATTTTTACAAGATTATGAAAAAAAATTTCAAAACAAACTTACCTATCATCCTATATACATTTTATGTCAAAAAGATACGCCATAAAATTTTGTGTTATAATATTAAAGAATAAATCCTAATAATAAAGAAAATGATGATGACAAAACTTATTGTTTTTCTAGGAATTTGGTTTTCAGCGCTTCATTTAAATGGGCAAAATTTAAGTATTTTTGTAGCTTCTTCAGCTTCAAAAGCTATGAATGAAATTAAAAACGAATTTTTAAAAATACATCCTAATGCCAAAATAGAACTTGTTTTTGGAGCTTCTGGAAAATACTATGAACTTTTAAGACAAGGGAGAGAATTTGATTTATTTTTTTCAGCTGATACTTACTATGCTCAAGCAATTTATGATAATCAAAATGCTTTAGATAAACCCAAAGTCTATGTTTTAGGAGTTTTAGCTTTATATAGTTTAGATGAGAATTTACTCAAAGGAGGAATTACTCATTTAAAAGAAAAAGCAAATAAAATTACCCATTTAAGCATAGCTAATCCAAAAGTAGCTCCTTATGGAGTAGCCGCTAAAGAAGTACTTAAAAATTTACAGCTAGATAAAATCTTTAAAGACAAAATAGTTTTAGGTGAAAATATTTCTATACCTGTTTTACATGTAGATAGCAAAAATGCTAATTTAGCTATAGTAGCATATTCTTTAGCTTCTCCTATTAATCAAGCTAAAGGAAAGGTTGTTTTAATTGATCCAAAATATTTCACCCCTTTAAAACAAAGTTATGTTATTACAAAATACGCTAAAGACAAAAAATTAGCTTTTGAATTTAGTAATTTTATCTCTTCAACAAAGGCAAAAGAAATTTTTAAAAAATATGGATTTGAAACTCCATGAACCTTTTTAACACAGAAATTGTAGAATTTTTAAATCAAAAAGATATCATTATTATAAAAATCAATTGTGAAAACATAATATTTAATGTTTTAATTTTAAATTCAAATTCTTATAAAGATGTAAAACCAAAGACAAAAGTAGAACTTTTCTTCCAAAAACATGAATTTTACTTTACCTTACCAAATACGCTCTTAAGTGTTAAAAATTCTTTCTTAGTAAAAATTGAGCAAATCAAAAAAAGAATGACATTTGCTTTATTAGAACAAATGATATTATTTTAAGGATAAACCATGCTTGATCACGTCTTTTTACAAACATTATATATTACTTTTAAACTTGCTTTTATTACCACTTTCATACTTTTTTTTATAGGAATATCTTTAGCGTATTTATTAAGCTTTGTACATTTTCCTTTTAAAATTTTACTACAAAGTCTTATTTCTTTACCTTTAATTTTACCACCAAGCGTCTTGGGTTTTTATTTACTAATAAGTTTTTCAAGCAATAGTTTCTTAGGACAATTTTTAAAAGAATATTTTAATCTTTCTTTAATTTTTACTTTTGAAGGATTAGTTTTTGCTTCCTTAATTTTTTCCCTTCCTTTTATGGTAAACCCTTTACATAGCGCTTTTTCCTCAATTAATCAAAACCTCCTTGATGCTTCTTATAGCTTGGGTAAAGGTAAAATTTATACTCTCTTTAGAATCATTTTACCTAATTCTAAAACAGGTATTTTTAGCGCCTGTGCAATGAGTTTTGCACACACTATAGGTGAATTTGGGATTGTAATGATGATAGGTGGACACAAACAAGGAGAAACTTTAGTAGCAAGTATAGCAATTTATGATGAACTTGAAGTATTAAATTATACTTTAGCACATCAATATGCTCTAATTTTATTTCTTTTTTCTTTTTTAATACTTTTAAGTCTTTATTTTGTTAACAAAAAATTAAGTTTCCAATGATAAAAATTCATATTAACCATCCCATAATTACAAATAAAGGTATTTTAAATCTTGAATTTAATAAAGAAATTAAATCACAAGAAACTACTGCTCTTATTGGAGAAAATGGAGCAGGAAAAAGCACACTTTTAAAAATTATAGCAGGACTTATAAAACCTAAATTTGGTTTTATAAAAGTAGATAATGAACTGTGGTTTGATTCTTCTAAAAAAATCAATTTAGCTCCACAAAAAAGAAAAATAGGTTTTGTTTTTCAAGATTATGCACTTTTCCCCCATATGAATGTTAAAGAAAATATCTCTTATGCTGCTAATTCAAAAAAGAAAGTAGAAGAACTTTTAACCTTAATGAAACTAGAAAATTTATCTAAAAGTTATCCTAGAAACTTAAGTGGAGGACAAGCTCAAAGAGTGGCTTTAGCAAGAGCTTTAGCAAGAGAACCTAAAATATTACTCTTGGATGAGCCTTTAAGTGCGTTAGATTTTAAAATGCATGCTTATTTACAAAATGAATTGTCTAAAATTTTACATTATTTTAAAATAACAACATTATTAGTCAGTCATAACTTAACAGAAATTTATAATTTAAGTCATAGAATCTTAGAACTTAAAAATGGTAAAATCGTTAAAGATAATTTTAAACATGATTTTTTTAAACAAACTCATATTAATACTCAACTCAATTTAAACGCCACCTTACTTGAAATAAAACAAAGTGATATTTTAGTAATTTTAAGCTTACTTATTCACCAAGATATTATTAAAATAAGTCTAAGCAAACAAAAATTTTTAGAAAATTATAAAGATATAAAAATAGGAGATATTTTAACTCTATCCATGAAAGCTTTTAATCCTTCAATCATCAAAAAAAATTGAATAATAATCTTTTATTTTGAGTAAAAAGGATAAGTAAAAAATACTAAATGTATCAAATTTAATCCATAATGAAATAAGACGCTAAACCATAAATTTTTACTATATTTATAAACTAAACCATATATTATTCCAGCCAAACTGGCAAACACTATCATTAAAATCCCACTTTTATAATGAATCAATCCAAAAGCTATGCTAGCTATTAATAAAGCTAAATTAGGATGTAAAATTTAGGTAAGCCTTTGTTGAAGATATCCTCTAAAATAAAGTTCTTCAACCAAAGCTACTAAAAAAGATTTGAAAATAAAAAATAAGGCAACCACCAAGGTAAACTCCATTCCCATTTTAAAATATTAAAATACCAAGGTATAAACAATAAAATTAAAAGACTTATACCCAATAAAAACCATTTTAATAAAGATGCTTTAATATAATTTATTGATAAATAAAGCAGGTAATAACAAAAATAAGATAAATACACCCAAAGGTTTATCAAAATTAAAATATAAACTAAAAGGCGCACTATTAACACTAGCATAAACTTGATCTAAAATTTTTGTATTATTAACACCAGGTATAAAATGTAAAAATAATACTATACAAAAAGCAAACAATATAAGTTCTAAAAATAAAGATTTTTTATATTTATAAAATAAAACCAACAAGAATGCTATCATATTACTTATAAAAAAACTCATATTTATTATATTAAAATAATACGCACAAAATACACTCAATACTAAAATCAAATAAGCTGTTTTAACCTTATTTAAAGACAATAAAACCAAAGCACAAGCTAAAAAAATATAACTTATCATAAACATGAATAATCCTAAAATTGATCAACATCTAATTTATTGTATATTTTTCTTTAAAATAATGCTAAGTAGAACATTTATTTTAATTTTTAATCATAAAAATTTATTTTTACCAATATTAAATATTTTAGAAATTATATCATAAAAATGATTTTGATTGTTAAAACTAGAATAATCTTATAAGCTAATTTTAAAATATTATTTTCTATCTTAAAAAATATTTTAAATAATCTCATATTTCTTATTTTTAAGCTTATAAAATCATATACTTTTCTTATCAATAACTTTTCTTAATGCTAAACTTGCTAAAGCTAAACCAAAAGAGGCAGTAACGCCCATAAAAGAACCAAGATCTTGACAATGTGCCTCCTCATCAGAAAAAACCACATCAAAATTCCCTTTAAAACCTGACTTTCTAAGCTCATATCGAAATTTCTTAGCTAAAGCATCGCCATGAGTTTTAAAAATACTTGTGGTTTTAATACGGGTTGGATCGAGTTTTCTAGCTCCTCCTGTTGAAGAAATAAAAATTTGTTTTTTAAAATCTACAAGGTGAACTAACGCCACTTTTGCAGGAATATCATCAATAGCATCAATAATAAGATCAAATGCACTTAAATTAAAATTTTGTAAAAATTCTTTATCAATTTTACTGACTATACCCTTAGCTTGATAAATTCTTTCAAATACTTTTGCTTTTGCCTCGCCAATATTTTCACTATGTATTTGACGATTTTGATTAGTTATTTCAAATTTATCTGCATCAATTAAAGTAAAATTTCTAAAACCGCTACGATAAAGCGAATCAACACAAATTCCACCTACTCCACCTAAACCACAAACAAGTATTTTTGTTTGTGTCATTTTTTTAAATTGATCTTCTCCAATTAACCATTTTATACGTGTAAATCTATCATTCATTATTTGCCTTTAGCCATTTTTGAACTTTTTTTATTCGCTTATAAGCTGTAAGATCCAACATTATAGGAGTTATAGTAACATAACCTTTTTTAAGTAAAGGAATATCACTTTTTTTCTCATCTTCATAATCTAAATTCGCTGCTGCAAGCCAGTAATACTCTATACCACGTGGATTTACATTAGAATGAGCTTTAAAATTATACACACGTTTACCGGCTTTACAAATTTTTATACCTTTAAATTTTGCTTTTGTTGGAAAATTAATATTTAAAAATTCTTTTTTTTCTAAAGGAAATCCTTTATCAAAAATACATTTAAGAAGCTTTTTAGTAATTTTTAAAGCATTTTTAAAATCAAGTTCTTCTTCATTGCTTTTATAAAATTGAGAAAGAGCAATAGCAGGGATTCCTTGTAAAACCGCTTCCATAGCACCTGCACAAGTTCCTGAATAAGTAATATCTTCACCTACATTTGCTCCCTTATTGATCCCACTAATAACAAGATCAGGTAAACGTGTTTTATAAAGCGCATGAAGGGCAAGATAAACACAATCTGCAGGTGTTCCCTCATCAAGCTTATAAAATCTTTTTCCTACCTTAATCAAACGCAAAGGTTTAGTTAAAGTTATAGAATGAGAACAAGCTGATTTTTCAATAGATGGTGCTACTATAGTTATTTTAGCTTTAAACTCCTTTTTTAACATTTTAACAAGTTTTCTAAGTCCTTCACTCTCATAGCCATCATCATTAGTAACAAGAATTTCTCTCATCATTTTTCCTTGCAAAAAATAAAATTCAAATTGTAACATATTTTTCTAAAATCTTGATTTTCATATTTTATATTCATTTTTATTATTTTTATAGACATTAAAATCTTGCAATTTTATTTTAATATGATAAAATTTAGCGGTCAAAATCTTAATCATTAAACATTAAATATTTTCATTACTACCTTAAATATATTGTTACTATTATTTAAGGTATAAAACTTTAAAAATTATTCAATGATGAGATTAAAAACAAAAAAACTTATAATTTATTTGGAATAAAAATGAAGACTTTTTTAGTTTGCGCCTTAGAACCCTCAGCAAATTTACACTTAAAAGAAGTTTTAAAAGCTTATCAAAAAGAGTATGAAGTATTTAATTTACTTGGAATTTATGATGAAAATTTATGCGAATATTTTAATTTAAAATCTAAACCTCTATACAGGTCGCATGAATTTAGTGCTATGGGTTTTATAGAAATTTTACCCCTTATTTTAAAAGCAAAACGCGCTATAAAAGATTTGGTAAATTTAAGCTTAACTCAAAAAATAGACGCTATTTTATGTATAGATTCTCCTGCATTTAATATTCCTTTTGCAAAAGCCTTAAAAAAAAATGGTTCAAAAATCAAAAGAATTTATTATATCTTACCTCAGGTTTGGGCATGGAAAAAAGGACGTATTCGTATCATACAAAGCCATTTTGATATACTAGCTTCTATTTTACCTTTTGATCAACAATTCTTTGATAAAAGCATCTATGTAGGTCATCCACTTTTAGATGAAATAAAAGAATTTAAAGATCAAAATGATATAAAAAACTTACTTTCAAAAAAAGAAAATGAAAAAATTATAGCCTTTTTACCTGGATCTAGAAAAAGTGAAATCAAACGCTTGATGCCTATTTTTAAAGAACTTTCTAAAAATTTTCAAGGTGAAAAAATCCTTTGTGTTCCTCCTTTTAATCTTAATAAACTTGAAATTTATGGAGATATTAAAGATTTTAAAATTCAAAGTAATACTCCTAAAGTACTTAAAAAAGTTGATTTTGCTTTTATTTGCAGTGGAACAGCTACATTAGAAGCAGCCTTAATTAAAACACCTTTTATACTAGCTTATAAAGCTAGAACAATTGATATTTTTATTGCAAAACTTTTTGTAAAATTAAAACACATAGGACTTGCTAATATTTTTTGCGATTTTGCAAATAAAGAAGCTTTAAATCCTGAATTTTTGCAAAATCAAGTTAATGTTTTAAACCTTTATGAAGCTTACAATAAATATGATTATAAGGCATTTTTTGTTAAAGTTAACTTTTTAGAAGAATATTTAAAATTTGGTAGTGCTAAAAATTTAGCAAAAATATTAAGTCAAACTCAATAAGGATAAATCATGCAAAAAGAACCAATGAGCCAATTTGGCTATGACAAATTAGTTGCTGAGTTAAAAGATCTAAAAGACAACCAACGACCTGCTGTTGTTATAGAAATTGATACGGCAAGAAGTCATGGAGATTTAAAAGAAAATGCAGAATATCATGCTGCAAGAGAGAAACAAGTCTTGATAGAAAAACGTATTGGTGAACTAAGCGATTTGATCACAAGAGCTCAAATTATTGATCCTTCAAGCTATGAACATGATAGTGTAAAATTTGGATCAAGTGTTGTTATTATGGACTTAGATACAGAAAAAGAAAGCAAATACACTCTAGTAGGAACTTGTGAAGGAGATTTAAATAAGGGTTATATTTCTATAGCTTCACCGCTAGCAAAAGCTATGCTTGGGAAAAAAGAAGGGGATGATTTTAAAGTACTCTTACCAAAAGGTGAAAGTGAATTTGAAATTATTTCTATAAATTATACACCTTTAATATTTTAAGGATTAAAAATTTTACTTCAAAATGGAGCGATTTTAATCGCTGATGCACACGAAAACGACCAAAGAAAAGGGTTTTGGGAATTTTTACAAGCCCTAAAAAAAGGAGAAATTTCCACCCCACAACTTATATTAATGGGCGATATCTTTGACTTACTTGTGGGTGAAATTTCTGCCACACATGAATTTGCAAAACCTTATATTGCTTTACTTGAAGAATTAGCTTTAAAAATAGAAATCATTTATCTAGAAGGAAATCATGATTTTAATCTTAGTTATTTCTTTAAAAAAGTAAAAATTTTTACCTTAGAACAGCAACCTCTAAAAATTTATTTGCATACAAGTAAAGGTAGTAATATTAATACTCCTAAGACTTTTATTAATTTAGCCCATGGAGATATTTTTTTACCTCCTTTATTACAATTTAGCCTCAAAAGTCTTAGAAATCATTATTTACTCTTATTTTTAAATTTTTTAAATATCTTAACTCGCAACTTTATTTCTAACAAAATTATGAGCAAACAAAAACAAAAAAATCTTTTTTATAAAATAAAAGATTTTGAAAATTTAGCTAAAAAAAGATACCAAAAATATGAAAATTTAGGCTTTTGGGTATGCGAAGGTCATTACCATCAAAATGTAATTTTAAATCAAAAAGATATCAAATATTTTAACTTAGCTAGTTTTGCACATGAGAAAAGTTTTTTTATAGTAAAATATTATCAAGAAATCAAATTTCAAGAACAGAAATTGAGGGGTCAAAATGTTTGATGAAAATATCGTGAAAACGGGTTCAAATGAAATGGAACTTGTCGATTTCCGTATCTTTAAACAAGGGCAGGATAAAGTCTATGAAGGCATTTATGGTGTCAATGTTTCTAAAGTAAAAGAAATTATAAAAATTCCAAATCTTACAGAGCTTCCAGGCGTACCTGATTATATCGAAGGCATCTTCGACCTTCGTGGGGTAGTTATACCGGTAGTAAACCTAGCCAAATGGATGCAAATTACCGAGCCTGAAAGCAGCATGCTAAAACCTAGAGTAATCATTACTGAATTTAGCAATATTCTTATTGGTTTTATTGTTCATGAAGCCAAAAGGATTCGTAGAATAAACTGGAAAGATATAGAACCAGCAACTTTTTCTGCAGGATCAGGAGCCTTAGACAAAGGAAAAATCACAGGCGTAACACGCATTGAAAATGATGAAGTTTTACTGATTTTAGATCTTGAAAGCGTTGTTGAAGACTTAGGAATTTATACGCCAAAAACAGATATTGACTTTGGAAAAATAGAAAAATTTAGTGGAACTGCTCTTATCTTAGATGATAGTATGACTGCTAGAAAACGTATTAAAGAAATGATGCAACAAATGGGCTTTCAAGTCGTTGAAGCTAAAGACGGAGTAGAAGGCTTAAATAAACTAGAAGAACTCAATCAAGTATATGGTGAGAGTTTCCACAATACACTTAAAATTATAGTAAGCGATGTTGAAATGCCACAAATGGATGGCTTTCATTTTGCTGCACGCATTAAAGAAGATCCAAGATTTAAAGACATTCCTATAGTCTTTAACTCATCTTTATCAAACGAATTTATGAATGAAAAAGGTGTCCAAGAAGCTGGTGGAGAAGGTTATCTTGTTAAATTTAATGCTAATGATTTCTTTCATGAAATTGCTAAAATTATAAAAAAACACCAATCTCAAGAACAGGGGTAAAATATGGAAGATATGCAAGAAATACTTGAAGACTTTTTGGTTGAAGCTTTTGAGCTTGTTGAGCAAATCGACCATGACTTAGTAGAACTTGAATCCAATCCAGAAGATTTAGAATTACTAAATAGAATTTTCCGTGTTGCTCATACAGTTAAAGGATCATCAAGTTTTTTAAATTTCAATGTTTTAACAAAATTAACGCATCACATGGAAGATGTTTTAAATAAAGCAAGACATGGAGAATTAAAAATCACTCCAGATATCATGGATGTTGTTTTAGAATCTATTGATAGAATGAAAACATTGCTTAATTGTATTCGTGATAATGGTAATGATAGTGCTATTGATATGGATATAGAACCAATATGCCAAAGACTTACTGCAATTTCAGAAGGAGAATCTCCAAGCACAACAGATACTTCAAATGAAACTGTTACTTCAGAAGTTGACACACCAAGTCCAAAAGAAGAAACACCTCAACAAGTTGATGTAGATGTTAATCAATTAAGCGATTCTGAAGTTGAAGCAGAGATAGAAAGACTTTTAAAAGTTAGAAAGGCTGAAGATCAAGCCCGCCGTGCACAAAAAAAACAAACTGCAAAAAACACAACACCTAAACCAAATACAACTAAAAATGCAGACAATAACGAGAAAAAAGTTCCTACCTCAGGAAGCAATAATGCTAGCAGTATGGATCAAACCATACGTGTAGAAGTAAAAAGACTAGACCACTTAATGAATCTCATTGGCGAGCTTGTTTTAGGTAAAAACCGCTTACTTAAAATTTATGATGATGTTGAAGAACGCTATGAGGGTGAAAAATTTCTTGAAGAACTAAATCAAGTTGTAAGTCAATTAAGTATTATTACTACTGATGTACAACTTGCTGTTATGAAAACAAGAATGCAACCTATTGCAAAAGTTTTCAACAAATTCCCAAGAGTTGTACGTGACTTAAGTCGCGAACTTGGAAAACAAATTGAACTTGAAATCACTGGTGAAGAAACCGAACTTGATAAATCTATTGTAGAAGAAATTGGGGATCCTATTATGCACATGATTCGTAATTCATGCGATCATGGTATTGAAGATCCAGCAACTCGTGCTGCTAATGGCAAACCTGAAAAAGGTATAGTTCAATTAAAAGCTTATAATGAAGGTAATCATATTGTTGTTGAAATCACAGATGATGGTAAAGGACTTGATCCTAATGCTCTGAAAGTAAAAGCTATAGAAAAAAATTTGATCACAGAAAGAGAAGCAGATCAAATGACAGATAAAGAAGCCTTTGCTTTAATTTTCAAACCCGGCTTTTCAACAGCAGCTAAAGTCACTAATGTTTCAGGCCGAGGTGTGGGTATGGATGTTGTTAAAACCAATATCGAAAAACTCAATGGAGTTATAGAAATTGATAGTGAAATAGACAAAGGAAGCTCATTTAAACTCAAAATTCCTCTTACTTTAGCAATCATTCAATCCTTGCTTGTTGGAACACAAGAAGAATTTTATGCTATTCCACTTGCAAGTGTTCTTGAAACGGTTAGAGTGCCAATTGATGATATTTATACCATAGAAGGTAAAAATGTATTGCGCTTAAGAGATGAAGTTCTTTCTCTTGTAAGACTTTCAGATGTATTTGGCGTAAAACAAGTACTTGAAAGTGGCGATCAAACCTATGTTGTTGTTATAGGGGTAGCTGAAAGTAAACTAGGTATCATTGTAGATACGCTTGTTGGACAAGAAGAAATTGTAATAAAATCTATGGGAGATTATTTACAAAATATTCAAGGCATAGCTGGAGCCACAATACGTGGCGATGGTAGAGTAACGCTTATTATTGATGTAGGTGCTATGATGGATATGGCTAAAGAAATCAAAGTTGATATTAAAGCACAATTAGAATCAAGTGCAAAAAAACCTAAAGAACAAGCAAGTGATTATAAAGTTTTAATTGTAGATGATTCTAAAATGGATAGAACACTTATGCAAAAAGCTTTAGAACCTTTAGGAGTGAGCTTAATCGAAGCAACTAATGGAGTTGAGGCTCTTAATATAATCAAATCAGGTGAACATGATATTGATGCAATGCTTATTGACATTGAAATGCCAAGAATGGATGGCTATACTTTAGCAGGTGAAATTAGAAAATATTCTAAATACCGCAGTTTACCACTAATAGCAGTAACTTCTAGAACAAGTAAAACAGATCGTTTAAGAGGGGTTGAAGTAGGTATGACAGAATACATTACCAAACCTTATTCTCCAGAATATCTGGAAAATGTGGTTAGAAAAAATTTGAAACTAGGATAAGAATATGAGTAATGAAAAATTAGAACAAATTTTACAAAAACAACAAGCTCAAATAACTGGTCCTGATATTGATCAAAAAGAAGATGATATCATCCAACTTGTAGGTTTTGTAGTTGGGGATGAAGAATACGCTATTCCTATTCTTAACATACAAGAAATCATCAAACCTATTGAATATACTAGAGTCCCTAGTGTACCTGATTATGTTTTAGGTGTTTTTAATATGCGTGGTAATGTTATGCCTCTTATTGATTTAGCCCAACGCTTTCATTTGGGAAGTTCTAAAATGACACCTCAAACAAGATACATTGTTTTAAGAGGAGAGGCCAATGGCACAGGGGTTGGAGGAAATGCTGGTTTTGTCATAGACAGGCTAACAGAAGCTATTAAAATTCATAGAAATAGAATCGATCCACCGCCTGAAACTTTAGTTAAGGATAAAGGCATGATCTATGGCATAGGTAAAAGGGATGATAATATACTTACCATATTAAAGGTAGAAGCTTTACTTAAACGTGAATTTTAATGATTAAACTCTGCATTTTTGACTTTGATTCCACCTTAATGGATGGCGAAACAATTGATATTTTAGCCGCAGCATATAGCAAGGATCAACAAATCAGTAAAATCACCCACCTTGCTATGAATGGAGAACTTGATTTTTTTGAAAGTCTTCAACAAAGAGTAAGTCTATTAAAAGGTATGGCTTATGAAAAAGTCTTACAAATAAGCTCCGCACTTCCCTTAATGCAAGGAGCTCAATGCCTTGTTGAATATCTTCATTCTAAAAACATACAAACTGTTATTTTTAGCGGAGGTTTTCATGAGGGTATAAATCCTGCTATGCAAAAACTTGGGATAAAAATAGGCTTTGCAAACTATTTACATCATAAAAATGGAATATTAACAGGATTAGTTGGCGGAGAAATGATGTTTTCTAATTCAAAAGGTTTAATGTTGCAAAGACTAAAAAATTTTTTAAATTTAAAAAGCGAAGAAGTCATGTGTGTTGGTGATGGGGCTAATGATATCGCAATGTTTAACGAAAGTGGTTTAAAAATTGCATTTTGTGCTAAAGAAATCTTACGATCAAAAGCTGATATTTGCATAGATATAAAAAATTTAAAAGAAATAATAAAGGCAATATAAAATGAAAAAATTTTCTCTTTGGTGTGATTTTATAGAAAATAGTTTTTTAGATAATGAATTTTTAAATTTATTGTCTCATGGTATTAATGGTGCTACATCAAATCCTGCTATTTTTAAAAATGCCATTTTAAATTCTCCTATTTATAAAGATAAAATCCTTAAATTAAAAGGTAAAAAAGCAAAAGAAATTTACGAAGAATTAGCAATTTGTGACATTCAAAAAGCCGCTGACAAACTTGCTCCTTTATTTTATCAAGGTAATGATGGTTTTATAAGCATTGAAATTGATCCACGACTTCATGATAATACCTTATCAAGCTTAGGCGAAGCAAAAAGACTATATACCCGTATAGCAAAAGAAAATGTTATGATAAAAATACCAGCAACCCATGCATCTTATGAAGTTATGTATGAATTAATGAAAAATGGTATTAGTGTCAATGCTACTTTAATTTTTTCACTAGAACAAAGTCAAAAATGTTTTGAAGTTTTAAATTCAGGTTTAATAGAATTTAGAAAAAAGAATATCAATAAAAGAAAAGATCCACAAGGTGTTATTAGTATCTTTGTAAGTCGCTTTGATAAATTTTTAAATGCTAAAGCTACAGAAGAAAACCGCATAGGAATTTTAAATGCTAATTTACTCTATAATAATATTGTATGCAAAAATGAAGCAAATATTCGTGCTTTATTTGCAAGCACAGGGGTTAAAGAAGAAAAATTAGCAAAAGATTATTATATCAAAGAACTTCTTTTTGAAAATAGCGTAAATACTGCTCCACTTGATGCTATACAAGCATTTAACACAGAATTTGAATTTAAAAAACCTTTAATGAATTTTGAAATTTATACAGAACTTAACCGCATCATTTTACAAGATGAAAGAGAAAGAGCCCATAGCGTATTATTAAAAGATGGCTTAGAACAATTTTGTATAGCTTTTGAAGAAATTTTACAAGCTTTAAGCTAACGAAGCTTTTTAAATCTTTTACGATTGAGTTTGATTATTTTTGATGGGATGTTTTCAAAAAAACTCTCATCAATCACTATATCTGCTATACTTCTAGCCCAAACCTCATCAAATTTTTGTCCATGCTTATTTGCAGAACTTGAATAAAAATAACCATTTATTTCTAAAAATTGCGCGTGTTTACATTCTTTAACTATACGAATAGCTTGGTTATTTGGATAAATAAAAGTTGTTTTTTTAGAACGGCGTATTAAATTTTTAAATTTATTTGGAATTCTTGTAAAATTTTTCAACTCACAAAATTTTGCACAAGTAATTAAACAAGGCTGATCTTTAGCCCTGCCTTTTAAAGCATTAATTTCTTCTAAATTTTTACTTAAAAATCCTACTGTAGTATCTGTTTGCGCTAAATAAATCATTAAAAAACCAGCAAGTCCGTTTTTTTCAAAAGAGTATACTTAAAATAATATTGCATATTTCTAGTACAATCTAATACATTTTTATATTTTAATTTTTTAAAACTATTTAAAGAATAATCCATTTTACTCTTACTTTGTTATAAAAAATAATTTTTGATATATTTTTTCTTTGAAAATTATATCTTTATAAACTTTCATTATAAATCCTATCAAATTAATAATTATAAAAAATATTATACCATTTAGAGAGTAATTTTATTTATCATTAATTTATTTTAAAAAATACTAGAAACTTATAAAATCTAGATTTAATATATTCTTTAAATATTAATAATTTATCAAAGTTTACATAATATAATCTTTATATAGTCTTTAAATATTTAATTTTTAATCAGATTTAAGCCATTCTTGTAAGCTTTTTACCTCCAAATAATTTTTACCTTGTATGGCTTTAATTGATTTTGCACCTGCTAAAGCTGAACGCAAATTGGTAAAATAAGGGATTTTAAAACGTATAATATTTTCACGAATTTTTTTTGTATCGCCTTTAAAACTATGACTATCGCTTGTATTAATCACTAATTGAATTTCTCCATTTTTAAGCCTATCTTCAACATTTGGACGTCCTTCTGAAATTTTATGCACCAATTCACACTCAAAACCACTCTCTATAATTTCCTTACGGGTTCCACTAGTTGCCATAAATTTAAAACCTAGTTTAAAATATTCATTAGCAAGCTTTTTAGCATATTTTTTATCTTTTTCTCTTAAAGAAATAAATACCACACCTTTTTCAGGCAAATGATTAAAAGATGCAATTTGACTTTTAGCATAAGAATTTGCAAAATCCTTACTTATTCCCATAATTTCACCAGTTGAACGCATCTCAGGACCTAATTCTAAATAACTACCACTAAGTTTTGAAAAAGGAAAAACTGCTTCTTTCACACTAATGTATTTTGAAATTTTAGGACGCAAAATTTTATGATCAAAATTTACTATTTTAAAAGTATCGTAAAATTTTAAAGCTTCTTTTAAATTGCCTTGCCACATCACACGTGTTGCAACTTTTGCCAAAGGAATACCTGTAGCTTTACTTACAAAAGGTACAGTTCTACTTGCCCTAGGATTAACCTCTATCATATAAAGCTCATTATCATATAAAGCAAATTGTATATTTAAAAGTCCTATTACACCTAAATTTAAAGCAATATCAGCAGTTTTTTGTGTAATTAATTCTTGTATTTTATCATCAATATTACAAGGAGGTAAAGAACAAGCGCTATCACCTGAATGGATTCCAGCTTCTTGTATATGCTCCATAATTCCTGCTACATAAACATCTTTACCATCACTTATAGCATCCACATCAATTTCTGTAGCATTATCTAAAAATTGATCTATTAATACAGGACTTTTATCGCTAACATCAACAGCTTCTTGCATATAAAACCTAAGTTCAAGCTCATTATTAACCACACGCATAGCACGCCCACCTAAAACATAACTTGGACGCACCAAGACAGGATAACCTATATCACTTGCTTTAAGTATTGCTTCTTCTACACTTGTTGCAGTAGAATTTTTTGGCTGATTAATGCCTAATGTTGTGATAAATTCAGCAAATTTTTTCCTATCTTCTGCCATATCAATCACCCTTGCACTTGTACCTATAATCTTAGCTCCAAAAGCACTTAAACGCTTAGCAAATTTTAAAGGGGTTTGCCCACCAAAATGAACAATCACCCCATCAGGTTTTTCACGCTCAATCACAGCTCTTAAATGTTCAAAATCTATAGGTTCAAAATACAAAACATCACTTGTATCATAATCAGTAGAAACTGTTTCAGGATTACAATTATACATAATAGTTTTAATACCCATATCCTTAAGAGCAAAGCAAGCATGTACACAAGCATAATCAAATTCTATACCTTGTCCTATACGGTTTGGTCCTCCACCTATAATCATCACTTTTTTTTCTTTTTTGTCCTTAGTTTCATGTTTACTCTGGGTTAACTCGCTTACATTTATACTAGAATAAAAATAAGGGGTTAAAGCTTCAAATTCTCCTGCACAAGTGTCTACCTCACTAAATTCAGCTATAATTTTTTGTTTCATTCTTGCATAATAAATATCATTTTGACTAAGCTCTAAATTGTCTTTTAAATTAACAAGCAAGGCAATCATTTTATCTGAAAAACCCATAGTTTTTGCTTTTCTTAAAAGAGCTTTATTGCTTAAAATATCCATATCAATTTGTTCTTCAAAATCAACAATTTCTTTAATTTGAACCAAAAACCAAGTATCTATTTTACAGAGCTCATAAAGTTCTTCTACACTAAACCCCTCTCTAAAAGCTTGTGCTATATAAAGCAAGCGTTTTTCACTGGGATTGCGAATATTAAAAATAAGATCATTTTTATCTTCAAATTTTATTCTATCAAAACCGCTTAAAGAACGCTCTAAAGAACAAAGAGCTTTTTGTATACTCTCTTTAAAAGTACGTCCTAAAGCCATCACTTCTCCTACACTTTTCATAGCAGTACCTAAAATAGTATTAGCTCCTGGAAATTTTTCAAAAGTAAAACGAGGAATTTTAGTAACAATATAATCAATCACAGGTTCAAAACTAGCAGGAGTCCCTGTAATATCATTTTGTATTTCATCTAAACTAAAACCCACTGCTAAAAGTGTAGCTACTTTTGCAATAGGATAACCTGTAGCCTTACTTGCCAAAGCACTTGATCTTGAAACCCTTGGATTCATTTCTATAACTATGATTCTACCATTTTTTGGATTAATAGCAAATTGTACATTGCTCCCGCCTGTATCTACACCAATTTCACGCAAGATAGCAAAAGATGCATTACGCATAATTTGATATTCTTTGTCTGTTAAAGTTAAAGCAGGAGCTACTGTAATACTATCACCCGTATGAATACCCATAGGATCAAGATTTTCTATACTACAAACAATAATACAATTATCTGCTTTATCACGTATAACCTCCATTTCATATTCTTTCCAACCTAGCAAACTTTCTTCAATTAAAATCTCGTGAATAGGAGATAAAGATAAAGCAGTATTAGCAAGCTCTTTAAATTCATCCATATTATATACTACACCACTTCCAGCACCTCCTAAAGTATAAGAAGCACGAATCATTAAAGGAAAACCAATTTCATCCACTGCTTTTAAGGCTTCATCATAATTATACGCATACATAGATTTTGGTAAATCCATGCCAATTTTTTTCATACATTCTTTAAAAATTTGACGATCTTCACCCTTTTTAATAGCCTCAGGATTTGCCCCTAAAAATTTCACATTATCCAAACAACCGCTTTTATAAACTTCCATAGCAACATTTAAAGCTACTTGTCCACCCATAGTTGGTAAAATAGCATCAATTTTTTCTTTTTTAATAATACTTAAAATACTTTCTTTTGTAATAGGTTCTATATAAGTAGCATCAGCAAATTCAGGATCTGTCATAATAGTTGCTGGATTTGAATTAATAAGCACTACACGATATCCTAATTCTTTTAAAGTTTTAACCGCTTGAGTACCTGAATAATCAAACTCACAAGCTTGCCCTATAACAATAGGACCACTTCCTATAAGTAAAATATTTTTAATATCTGTTCGTTTTGGCATAAATTATCCTAAGAGCATAAATTTAAGTTTTATTATAACTAAATTTTGTTTTATACAAGCTTTTAAAGTAAAAATTTACAGTTTTAATTGTATTTTAAATACAATTTCAAAACTTAAATATTGTGAATTCTAAAATGTATATTTAAGATTATTTTATTATAAACTATCAACTACATATAAATAATTTGGAATACTAATTTGAATATAAGGTTTTACTTCAACACTTTGATACATATCTTCATCATTAATCTTACTCACAATACCTACTGGTATATCCGAAAAGAAAATATTATCAAGTCCACTAGTTAAAATTTCATCCCCTATATTGATTTTTGCCCATTTTGGAATAAATTTAACCATAAGCTTACCATCTTCACCTTGAATTAAACCTGGAGCTTTAAGTTTTCCTATGTATACAGAAAAAACACACTGGTCATCTCCTTGTAATAATGCCATAGCCCTACCATTTTTATTAATAGCTATACCTGCAGTATAACCTTGATAAATTAATCCACGATTTTTAGTAATAGGAATCTTATTCCAGTCTAACCATAATTTCTTATAATCATTTAATTGCACATAAGAAATAACTCGAGTTAAAGAAACTTGAGGTAAATATTTTGTAGAATTTTGATCCTCTAAAATACGATTTAATTGATTTGCAAAACTAGTTACTTTTACAGCAATATCTTCTAATTCTTTATTTCTTATTTTTAATTTTTGAATTTGCTCAATTTGATTAAAATGTTGCGAAATAGATTCTCCTAAATAATCTTTAATATTATAAAAATTACTTATAACAAGATCATTAATACGAAGAACATTTTGCTTAACAAGCCCCCCATAATAAAAGGATATAAAAACCAAAAAGGCTAAAATAAGAACATAAAAAATCTTATTCTTCATTAGTCAATTGTTGCAATAATGAAATTTCCTCCAAAGCTTTACCCGTTCCTTTTGCTACAGCTAAAAGCGGCTCATCTGCAATATAAACTGGCAAACGTACAATTTCAGATAAATATTTATCAAGCCCACGAATTAGTGCTCCTCCTCCAGTTAAAACCACACCATTTTCTACTATATCACTTGCTAAATCAGGCGGCATCATTTCAAGCACCATTTTTAAAGCATCCGCTATTTCTTTTAAATATTCACGCATAGCCTCTCTTACATCTTCACTTGTAAGTTCAATACGACTTAAAAGCCCGCTTACTTGATCACGACCTTTAACTACCATAGAAAGTTCTTTTGGAAGCTGAATAGCAGATCCTATGGTAATTTTAATCTCTTCACCAGTTCTTTCACCTATAATAAGATTATATTTTTCTTTAACATAATTTACTATACTCATATCTAGTTTATCACCAGCAGTACGAATAGATTTAGATATTACAAGTCCACCTAAAGAAATAACTCCAATTTCAGTTGTTCCTCCACCAATATCTACAACCAAATTTCCTTTAGGTTCTTGTATAGGCAAGCTAGCCCCAATTGCTGCTGCCATAGGCTCTTCAATCAAAAACACTTCTCTAGCGCCTGCACTTAAAGCACTCTCTCGTACAGCTTTTCTTTCTACTTGAGTTAAACCATAAGGCACAGAAATAATAATTCTAGGACGTAAAAAGCTTTTTCTACGGTGTGTTTTTTCTATAAAATAACGAATCATTTTTTCTGTCATATCAAAATCTGCAATAACACCATCTTTCATAGGACGGATAGCTTCAATATTACCTGGAGTTTTTCCTACCATATCCTTAGCTTCTTTGCCTACAGCTAAAATTTTAGCTTTAGAACCATATTTTTCTCTTTCAACAGCCACTACAGAAGGTTCATTAATTACTATACCTTTATCTTTTACCAAAACAAGAGTGTTAGCTGTTCCTAAATCAATCCCCATATCACTAGAAAAAAATCCTACAAGCTGATCTAATATCATTTCTATCCTTTTAACTTATTTTTCTCTTTATTAACAATGCTTTTGCATTTTCTTTAACAACTTCTTTAGTAATTACAATATCATAATTTTTATATTCTGGTAATTCAAACATTAAATCCACCATAATTTCTTCTATAATACTTCTAAGTCCCCTAGCTCCAGTTTTTCTTTCAAGAGCAAGCTGAGCAATTGCTCTTAAAGCTTCTTCTTCAAATTTTAAATTAACCCCATCAATGGCAAAAAGCTTTTGATATTGCTTAACAATAGCATTTTTAGGCTCAGTTAAAATCTTAACCATATCATCTTCATTTAATTCATTTAAAGATGCAATCACATGTAAACGCCCTATAAGCTCAGGAATTAAACCAAAACGCACCAAATCATCAGGTTCTATTTTCTCTAATAAAGTCTTACTATCTTCTTGTTTATCTTCAAAAAAACCTACAACCTTATCACCTAATTTTCTCTTAAGTATAGTTTCTAAACCATCAAATGCCCCACCACAAACAAATAAAATATTTGAAGTATCAATTTGTATAAAATCTTGATTTGGATGTTTTCTTCCTCCTTTTGGCGGAATATTAACCAAACTTCCTTCTATAATTTTAAGCAAAGCTTGTTGCACACCCTCTCCACTGACATCACGCGTAATAGAACGATTTTCACTCATCCTTGCAATCTTGTCAATTTCATCTATAAAAACTATACCTTTTTGTGCTTTTTCTACATCTCCATCTGCAGCTTGTAAAAGACGGGTTAAAATATTTTCCACATCTTCACCAACATAACCTGCTTCAGTCAAAGAAGTGGCATCACAAATTGCTATTGGTACATCTAAAAATTTAGCTAAAGTTTGAGCTAATAAAGTCTTACCACTCCCTGTTGGACCAACAAGCAAGATATTAGACTTAAAAAGCTCAGTATCATCATTTTCAAGATCAGATTTAAAAAGTCTTTTATAATGATTATACACACCTACGCTAAAAATCTTTTTAGCCCTATCTTGACCTATAACATAACGATCTAAATAAGCTTTTAATTCTTTTGGAGTGATATCTTTAAAATCAACATTATGGTATTGCTTAGGATTTTTAAATTCTTTTTCTTCACCATAAATAATACTATAAGCACCCTCAACACAATACTCACAAATAAAAGCATCATCATTTTCATTTGCTAAAATTCTTCTTTGTGAATTTTCTATCTCATTGCAAAAACTACATTTTCTAGGCATTATTTTTTACCTCTATAAACAGGAATTCCTCGTTTGGTTTCTAATATAAAATTACACATTTTTTTAATATTTTCGCTTTGACTTTCTGCAAGTAATGCTATTGCATTCTCTTTTAAATCTCCTTGTTTAAATAAAAATTTAAAAGCTTTATTTAATCTATCAATTTCATCTTTATCAAAACGACGACGTATACCTACTAAATTTAAACTTCTAATACTTGCACGATTTCCCTCAGCTAAACAAAAAGGGACTATATCTTGTGAAAGTGCGCTAGCACCCGCTATCATACAACCTTCACCTACTTTTACAAACTGATGAATAGGAGTAAGTCCCCCTACAACAGTAAAATCTCCAAGTTCAACATGTCCTGCTAAGGTCGCATTATTTGCTAAAATAATATGATCGCCCAAAAAACAATCATGCGCAATATGACAATAAGCCATAATAAAAGCATGATCTCCAATGCGCGTAAAACCATCTCCTTTTGTCGTACCAGAATTAATAGTTACAAATTCTCTAATCGTAGCATTTTTACCTATAATAACCCCTGTTTTTTGCTCATCCTTATAAGAAATATCTTGAGGAATATCCCCTACTATGGCATAAGAAAAAATACGAGAATGATCCCCTATAGTTGTATTTGAAAGCACCCTAGCGCCTTGCTTAATGATAACATTATTACCTATTTTAGCACTCTTACTCACATAAGCATAAGCTTCTATAACAACATCATCACCAAGCTGTGCGCCTTCTTCAATCACTGCACTTGGATGAATTGTTCTCATTATTTATCTACTATCATAGCTTTAAGCTCAGCTTCTGCAACTAAATTATTTTCTACAAAAGCTTGACCCTTAAAAATCCACATGTTGGCACGATTTTTAACTACACTCATCTCATAATCAAGTCTATCTCCAGGACGCACAGGATTTCTAAATTTTGCACCATCAATACCTGTAAAATATACAACTTTACTTTTTGGATCAACTTTATCTTCCATACTTTCAAAAGCTAAGACTCCACCAGTTTGAGCCATACCTTCTAAAATTAATACTCCAGGATAAATAGGATGATCAGGAAAATGCCCCATAAAAACATGGTCACTTATGCTAATGTTTTTATATCCGCGCACCACTTCTTTAATTTTTAATTCTATAATTTTATCAACCAATAAAAAAGGATAACGGTGTGGTAAGATTTTTTGAATTTGCATTACATCTATCATTGTAAATTACCCTTAAAACAATTAAAAAATTTTATTATATAAAAAATTCATTAAAAATTATATTAACAAAAAAAGTTTTTCTTATTTTTTAGATTTTAATAAGTATTTCTTTACTATCGTTATAAATTTCACTTTTTGCTATAATTTCATATCTTGTGGGTAAAATATTTTCAAGTATAACAACAGGACTAAGATCATAAAAACCAAAATGCTTCACACGCCATTTAATTTCTACTTCTATACTTAAAGGATGTTTTAAAAAATCTTCAAAATTTTTCCATTTATTTTTAAAAAATTGATTAAAACGCCAAAATTCGACAAAAAGAATTTCATCTTTAGTACTTCTATAAAATCCTTCTTTTACATTTTGTTTTAAATTGTGTTCATCTAAAGAAAATCTTGTATAGGAATTTTTAAAATGAGAATAAAATAAAATATGCGATTTAACAGGTTTTTTATCAATTTTTATCAAAGCACTTAAAAGACGATAATTTAAAAATTTTTGTCTTATAATCTTAAATTTTAAACCTTTTTTTTCAAATAAATATGCCTTTTTATAAAGAGCTATTCTTGCTTGTATACTTGCAGGTAAAATTTGCTTATTTATGGGTGAAATAAATTCATCAATAAAACTCTTATCTTGTTTTTGTTTATTAAGCCCATAAATACAACCACAATAATTTTGATGATAAAGCATTGCTTGTTTTGCTAAAGCAAATTGTCTTTGAGTGCCGCCATTTTTACGAAAATCAGGGGCTAAAAATTCTATTCCATAAGGTTCACATTCTTTTTGCAAAGTTTTTCTTAATTGCTCTAAATCTTTTTTTGGACTTGTTAAAAGCGTAGTAGTAAGTTTTTTTTCTCCTAATTTTACTGCAAATTCTACACTAGAACCCATTCTTACATCAAAACAAATACTACATCTTTTACCTTTTTCAGGTTCATTTTCATAGCCTTTTACACTTTGTAACCATTTTTCATATTCATATTCGCCCTTATAAAGTTTAATACCAAGCTTATCACAAGATCTTTTAACATCTAAAAATCTTAATTCATATTCACTTAAAGGATGAATATTTGGATCATAAAAATAAGCTATAATTTTTTCATCAGGATAAACTTTTTTAAGTTCACTTATAAAATAATGGCTATCCACACTACAACAAATATGAACCAACATTTAAAGACTTTCAAACACTGTTAAAACATGATCTTTAACACGGACATTAGTGTAAATTTTTATAATTTTTCCCACTTCATCAATAATAAAAGTTGAACGAATTACACCTTCATATTCTTTACCATAATTTTTTTTAATTCCCCATACTCCATATATTTTACAAACTTCTTTTTCAGGATCACTAAGTAAAATATGTTTTAAATTAAATCGAGTGATAAATTTTTCATGACTTGCCACACTATCAGGACTTATACCTATAATTACTGCATTTTTATCATTAAATTGATCATAATGCATACTAAAATCACAAGCTTGTGTAGTACAACCTGGAGTACTATCTTTAGGATAAAAATACAAAATGACTTTTTTACCGATGAAATCCTTAAGACTAACTTTTATCCCATCTTGATTTAAAAGTTCAAATTCAGGTGCTTTGTCTCCTATTTTGATCATTTGTTTGCCTTTGTTTTAATTATTTCTAAACTTTCTCCACCAAAACCTATATCATAATTTTCTATATCTTCTAAAATAACGATAATTCTTTCTTTATTTTTATTATATTTTTGACTTAAAAGATCAGTTATATCACTTATAAGTTCAGCTTTTTGTTCTTTACTTAAAGCTGGTTTTGCTAATTTTATATTTACCAGTGGCACTATTTTTCCTTACAAATTTTAAAATATCTAAAATAATAATTTTTATAATTATTTCAAAAAATATTTAATGCTTTTTAACAAAAATAACTATGAATACAGTAATTTAATTCCTTCAAATAAACTTTAAATATATTCAAAACTTATTGTTAGTATATTTTTGATAAAATTACAATTTATTATTAAATTATAATAATTTTTTAAAGAATTAAACAATATATTTTTAAGGTAGAAAAATGATTTCAGCAAATAAAATTTGGATGGATGGAAAATTAATTGATTTTAAAGATGCAACTTTACATTTTTTAACCCATTCTTTACATTATGGCAATGCTGTTTTCGAAGGAACTAGAGCTTATAAAACTGATAAAGGTTTAGCAATTTTTAGACTTAAAGATCACACTAAAAGGCTCTTAGAATCTGCAAAAATAACTCTTTTAAAATGCCCTTTTTCTCAAGAAGAACTAGAAAACGCTCAAATTGAACTTATAAAGGCAAATCATTTTAAAAGCAATGCTTATATACGTCCTTTAATCTTTTTAGGTGATGGAGTTATGGGTCTTTATCATATGAAAGCTCCAGTTAGAGTAGGTATTGCTGCTTGGGAATGGGGTGCTTATCTTGGTCAAGAAGCCTTAGAAAAAGGCATTAAAGTAAAAATTTCATCTTTTACAAGAAATAGTGTAAAATCTTGCATGGGCAAAGCTAAAGCAAGTGCAAATTATTTAAATTCACAAATTGCAAAATTTGAAGCTATTGAAGCAGGTTATGAAGAAGCTTTAATGCTTGATGAAGAAGGTTTTATCGCAGAAGGAACAGGAGAATGTTTTTTTATTGTAAGGGATGGAATTTTAATCACACCTCCAAATGATTTCTCCTTAAAAAGTATTACTCAAGATACTGTACTTAAAATTGCTCACGATCTTGGTATTACTATAATGCGTCAAAGAATTTCTAGAGATGAAGTTTATACTGCGGATGAAGCATTTTTCACTGGAACAGCCGCTGAAATCACTCCTATTAATAATGTTGATGCAAGAATTATAGGAAATGGTTTTAGAGGAACTATGACTAAAAAACTTCAAGATGCATATTTTAACATAGTTTATGGACATAATGAAAAATACGCATCTATGCTAACTTATATTTAAAAGGAAATAAATGCCAGCTGATTTAAATGATTATTTTAATAAAAAAAATAAAAATTCTAACAATAACGGCAACAACCGTCACAATTTTAACTTTAAAACTCCTGAGTTTAATTTCAAAGGCTTTGGGAAATTTTCCCCTTTCATTTATGGAGCAATTATTATTATCTTATTTTTAATTATTGCTAAACCTTTTATGGTAATTAATTCTGGAGAAATGGGTATTAAATCCACTACAGGTAAGTATGATCCAAATCCTTTAGAACCAGGACTTCATTTTTTTATCCCTTTTGTACAAAAAATAACTATAATTGATACAAGAGTAAGACAAATTAATTATGCTTCTATAGAAGGAAGTAATGAGAATTTATCTTCAGGTTCAGGAGTTATTAATAAAAATAGCATTTCTGTTCTTGATTCACGTGGTTTACCTGTATCTATTGATGTAACAGTGCAATACCGCTTAAATCCTCTTCAAGTACCTCAAACTATAGCAACTTGGAGTTTAAACTGGGAAAATAAAATCATTGATCCTGTAGTACGCGATGTGGTAAGAAGTGTTGTAGGAAAATATACTGCAGAAGAATTACCAACTAATCGCAATGCTATAGCAACTCAAATCGAAGAAGGTATAAGAAAAACCATAGAAGCGCAACCTAATGAGCCTGTGGAATTACGTGCAGTGCAACTTAGAGAAATCATCCTACCTTCTAAAGTCAAAGAGCAAATAGAACGAGTACAAATTGCCAAACAAGAAGCTGAAAGAACAAAATATGAAGTTGAAAGAGCTAATCAAGAAGCATTAAAAAAAGCAGCTTTGGCTGAAGGTGAAGCTAATGCAACTATTATTAGCGCGAAAGGTAAAGCTATGGCAGTAAAAATTGAAGCTGATGCACAAGCTTATTCTAATAAAGAAATTGCTAATAGTTTGAATACGCCTTTACTGAATTTAAAACAAATTGAAACCCAAAAAGAATTTAATGAAGCATTAAAAGTCAATCAAGATGCAAAAATCTTTTTAACTCCTGGAGGAGCAGTGCCAAATATTTGGGTTGATACTAAGGATATTAAAAAACAAAGTTCTGTTAATAATTAAAGGCTTGTGAGTGGAAAAACTAAAAGAAATCTTGCTTTTTTATACTACTCATTTATATTTAGTAGATTATATGCTGATTTTATTAGTATTTTTCCTTTTCACTTGCGTTTTACTTCTTTGTGTATTTTTACGCCATAAACCTATACTAGCACTTTTCATTATTGCTTTTAATATTATCACTTGTTTTGTCGTTTACACTTATGGATATAAATTCATAGATCACAAAGTAAGATCACGCCAAATAGCCATTATGGATGAAAAAATCATACAAAGTTCTAATGCTTTAATTGTCGATTTTAATATTACAAATACTTCAAAAAATAATTTTCAAACATGTAAAATTACAGCCAAAATTTTTAGCAATATACTAGCTAATGATGATATCATACAAAAATATAAAAAACAATTTATTCCTTTTAGACAAAAAAGTAAAGAAATTAAAGATTTAAAGAAAAATTCAACACAGCTACAAAGAATTGCTTTTGAAAATTTTGATGATATAAATCATACTGTACATTTAAACTCAGAGTGTTTTTAATGCATTTTACAATCTTTCATATAATAACTTTGATTATTTTACTTTGTTGCTTTGCTTTGGTTTGTCTTTTAATTTTTCTTAAAATCAAACAAAAAGAAACAGCGTTAATTTTTTATACCATAGCAACTGTTTTTACTGCACTTTTAATATATTCTATTTTTTTAACCATCAATCAATTTACCACTCAAGCTCATCTTAGTAAATTAAGTTACACAAGAGACTTAAGACATGAAAGTGTTATTATTAGTGGAAAAGTTCAAAATCTCACCCAATTTAGCATCAAAAAATGCTATTTAATTCTTAGCATAGTAGATCAAAGACAAGTGGGTGGAGAAATCTTTAATGATAAAAATATTCGCAACGCCAAAATGCAAAATACTAGTGTTTCTTATACTATAGAAATTATTGACAAACTCCCAGGCAACACCTATAAAGAATTTAAAGCCAATGTTCCTTTCCCGCCAAGTTTCAACAATGCTGAATTTTATCATACTCTTAAATGTATTTAAAAAATTAAAATATCACACCTTTTATCTTGATAAACTAGATTATACAATCATCCAATCATCACTTAAATAAAAAAATTACTCCTCAAATTAAGTTAATTTAAAAAACATTAAAATATATTAATAATTAATTTATAATAATAATTTATATCAAAATAAGAATAATATTAAACTATTAAAAAATAAATACTTATAATAATAATTATATAATTAAGTAATAATTAAAAATAAATTGAAATACAATAATTTTATATCGAAATTTTTATATAAAGGAGTACTGATGAAAAATATTATTGTTTTATTGTTCATGACAATAGGTCTATGGGCAAAAAATACTGTTTATTCTGATTTAGTTGTAGCACTTTATCTTAATAAAGAAGATACTAAAATTATAGGTAAACTTTTACCCACCAATCCTTTTGAAATACTCAAAGATGACAATGATAAAGTTTTGATAAAAATTGAAGGCTATGTTAACCCAAAAGCACCCTGGGTGATTTATTTTAATGATTCTCAAAGAATTATCATGGCAGCATTTTCCAAAAATACTCAATTAAATTTTTCTCAAAAAATTACAGGAAAAAAAGATCAATGGGATAAAGTCAGTCTTCAAATTTGGGCTGATAAAACAGAAGTTACTCCAAACAATCAAGCAATGTTAAATCGTGCTAAAGATCTCTTTGTTAATAATTGTGGAATTTGCCATGCCCTTCACAAAGAAAAAGAATTTACCGTAAATGCTTGGCCTGCGATTTTTAAATCTATGGTTGATAGAACAGGGATTGAAAAAAAAGATACATGGCTTGTTATACAATATTTGCAAAAAAATGCAAAAGATTTTAAAGCAAATTAATTTAAGGAAAAAACATGTTAGATAGAAGAAAATTTTTAAAAATCAGCACAAGTTTAAGCACTCTAACTTTTTTACCACATACCTTAATGGCTAAAAATATAGAAGCTTCAAAAGTTAGCCTTGGACTTGTTAAAAATGGTCAAATTATCACTGCAGCGCATTGGGGAATTTTAAAACTTACTATAAAAGATGGTAAAATTATAAAAAGTGAACCTTGGGAAAAAATCACAAAAAATGACAATACTTTACAACATTATACCGCAGATATGGTTTATAAATCTCGTATAAAATATCCTTATGTGCGCAAATCTTACCTTGAAAATCCTGATCATCCCAAACCTGAACTTCGCGGAAAAGACGAATTTGTCCGCGTAAGTTATGATCAAGCCATTAAACTCATTGCCAAAGAACTTAAAAAAACAAGGGATGATAAGGGTACAAATGCTATTTTTGGCGGAAGTTATGGTTGGAAATCTAGCGGAAATATGCATAATTGCCGTATACTACTTCACAGATTTTTAAATATAACAGGTGGATTTGTAGGCACTACTGGAGATTATTCTACAGGTGCTTCTCAAGTGATTATGCCTTATGTTGTGGGTTCTATAGAAGTTTATGAGCAACAAACTTCATGGGAAAATATTTTAAGCAACTCTAAATATGTAGTTATTTGGGGAGCAAATCCACTTGCTACCTTACGCATTGCTTGGACTTCAAGCGAACAAAGAGGTTTAGCATACTTTGAAAAATTAAAAGACAGTAAAATTAAAGTTATTTACATAGATCCTATAAAAACTGATACAGCTAAATTCTTAAATGCTCAATGGATAGCACCGCGTCCAAACACTGATGTAGCTTTAATGATGGGCATGGCAAGCCACCTTATTAAAAAACAAAAAGTAGCTTATAAATTTCTAGAAAACTATACCACAGGTTTTGATCAATTTCAAAACTACTTAGAAGGTAAAGAAGATGGCATTAAAAAAGATGCACAATGGGCAAGTAAAATTTGCAACATTAATAAAAAAACTATTGAAAATTTAGCTGAACTTTTTTATGATAATCCTACTATGATTATGAGTGGATGGGGCATGCAAAGAGCACATCATGGAGAACAACCACACTGGATGCTAATAACACTATGTGCTATGCTTGGACAAATTGGAACAAAAGGAGGTGGCTTTGGATTAAGCTATCATTATAGCAATGGTGGTGTTCCAACTTGTAAAGGTGGGATTATTGGTGGTATGAATGCAGCAAGCTTAGGTATTTATAAAGATGGAAAATTTCAAGGATTAGCTAAAGAAAATGTATCTAATGCAAATGCAGAATGGTTAGAAAACACTACAAACCATTCTTTTCCTGTAGCAAGAATTGCAGATGCTTTATTAAGCCCAGGCAAAACCATTGATCATAATGGAAGCAAAATTACTTATCCTGATATTGATTTTATTTATTGGGTAGGTGGAAACCCTTTGGTGCATCATCAAGATACTAATACAAATATAAAAGCTTGGAGAAAACCTCGCACTATCGTTGTAAATGAAATTTATTGGACTCTAACAGCAAAAATGGCAGATATTATTATGCCTACAACTTCATCTTATGAAAGAGATGATATTGCTATGACAGGAGATTATTCTAACATGCATATAGTGCCGATGAAACAAGCAGTTAAACCTATAGGTGAAAGCAAGGATGATTATACAATTTTTTCTGATATTTGCAAAATTTATGGCACAGATATTTTTAATGCCTATACACAAAAGGATAAAAAACCCAAAGATTTTATCAAACAATACTATAATGATGCTTTAAAACAAACAAAAGGTTTTGGTGAAGCCTTTTAGCACTCCTATGCCTAGTTTTGAAGAATTTTGGGCAAAAAATGAACCTATAACTTTTGAACCCTCAGCTCAAAGTTTAGAATACACACGTTTTGCTGATTTTATTGAAGATCCTATTTTAAATGCTTTGGGTACTGATTCAGGGTTAATTGAAATCTATTCAAAGAACAATTCAAAATTATCATTATGATGATTGTAAAGCACACCCTACTTGGTTTGAACCTATTGAATATCTTGGCAATGCCACCAAAGAAGCACCTTTTCATTTACTTACAAATCACCCAAAAGATCGTTTACATTCTCAATTATGTCACACGAATTTAAGAAATACCTATGCAATAAAAAATAGAGAACCTATTTTAATCAATTCTAAAGATGCTAAAAATTTAGGTATTAAAGATGGCGATGTTGTACGCGTATTTAACAAACGCGGTGAAGTTTTAGCAGGGGCAATTGTAAGCGATGAAATTATGCAAGGCGTGGTCAGACTTTGCGAGGGCGCTTGGTATGATCCTGATGAAAATGGACTTTGCAAATGCGGCAGTGCTAATGTTTTAACCCTAGATATGCCAAGTTCTAAACTTTCTAATGGTAATATTTCTCACACAGGACTTGTTAATATAGAAAAATTTAAAGGAAAACTCCCAAATATTAATGCTTTTAGCCCACCAAAAGGTGCAAATTAAGAAAGCCTTAAGGCTTTCTTTTAAGCACAAAATATTGATCAAAATATAATTTATATTTTTAATATAAATATTTTTTTAATAAATAATATTTTTATATAATAAATTTTATCACCTAATATTTATAAATTGTTAATTATAAATACACTTAAAAAATACCGTATACTATCTTTAATTAGATATTATTATTGATAAAATATAAATAAATTTTATTAAAATTTATTTATATTTATGGTATAATTTCGATATTATACTAAATAAATTATTAATATTATTTTAATATTTTATTTATTTAGTATAATACTTAAATATAAAAGTTAAATATAGGAGTACTCATGCAATTATCAATACGTAAAAAAATACTTATGCTAGGAGGAATTTGCTTTATTTCAATGTTGGCAACCTTTGCAATTTTTTATTATAATAATTTACAAGGAAGTAAAAAAATAACTCAAACAACTCGCTTTTTAATCAATAAAGAAATAGACAATAAACTTGAACTTTTAACCAAATCTATGGCAATCACTTTAGGAGATTTAATTAAAAATATCCATGATGAAAAAGAAAAAAGAAATATCATAGCTACTGCAATTGAAAATTTTAGATTTGAAGATGATAAAAGTGGATATTTTTCTGTTTACAAAAAAACACTATGTGTAGCACATGCTGTAAGAAAAGACATAGTAGGTTCAGATTTAGGCAATGCTAAAGACAGTAATGGAATTTTTTACGTGCAAGAACTATACAAAAAAGCTTTAAATAAAGGAGGTTTTGTTTCTTATAAATTTACCAAACCTCAAAATGATGGTTCTACGGTAATAGCTGATAAAACATCATATAGCTACTTAATACCTTACACTAATGATATGTGGGTAACAACAGGTATGTATAAAGATACCTTACAATCTTATATTGATAAAAATTTAAGTGAATTATTATCATTTTTTTCAGAAAGCTTTTTTACAACAATCATATTTTCTATATTATTTATATTAATCATAATACCTTTTGTTTATATGTTTTATAAAAATCTTATCACAGGAGTTAAAGGAATACATGCTAATATTAACTCCTTCTTTGACTTTATCAACCATAAAACAAAAAATGTTTCTACTATAGAAGTGAAAAGTAAGGATGAATTTGGTCAAATTTCAAGTGCTATTAATGAAAATATCTTACAAACTAAAAAAGGTTTAGAACAAGATAATCAAGCAGTTAAAGAATCAGTACAAACAGTATCTATAGTAGAAGGAGGTAATCTTACAGCAAGAATTACTGCTAATCCAAGAAATCCTCAACTCATAGAACTTAAAAATGTTCTTAATAAACTCCTTGATGTTTTACAAGCTAGAGTGGGTTCTGATATGAATATTATTCATAGAATTTTTGAAGAATACAAATCTTTAGACTTTAGAAATAAAATTAATAATGCTTCAGGAAGTGTAGAATTAACTACTAATGCCTTATGCGATGAAATAGTAAAAATGCTAAAACAAAGTTCAGATTTTGCTAATGCTTTAGCTAATGAAAGTGGTAAACTTCAAACTGCTGTTCAAAGTTTAACTAGTTCTTCTAATTCTCAAGCTCAATCCTTAGAAGAAACAGCAGCAGCTTTAGAAGAAATTACCTCATCTATGCAAAATGTTTCTGTTAAAACTAGTGATGTTATTACCCAATCTGAAGAAATTAAAAATGTTACAGGTATTATTGGAGATATTGCAGATCAAATCAATCTTTTAGCATTAAATGCAGCTATTGAGGCAGCACGTGCGGGTGAACATGGTAGAGGATTTGCTGTTGTGGCTGATGAAGTAAGAAAATTAGCAGAAAGAACTCAAAAGTCTTTATCTGAAATTGAAGCTAATACTAATTTATTAGTCCAATCTATTAATGATATGGCAGAATCTATTAAAGAACAAACTTCAGGTATTACTCAAATTAATGAAAGTGTAGCTCAAATTGATCAAACCACTAAAGATAATGTTGAAATAGCTAATGAATCAGCTATCATTTCTAATACAGTAAGTGATATTGCTAATAATATCTTAGAAGATGTAAAGAAAAAAAGATTCTAACCTTTAATCTTAGCTCTTGAAGCTAAGATTAATGATTGTGGTATAATTTGATATATTAAATCTCAATTTTAGAAAAATATCAAATGCAAACAACTAAATTATTATTTCATCTGCTATATTATAAAATATTATTTTCATAATAATTGAATCCAAACTTCTTATATTTTTTACTAAAAAGTTTTATTTTGACAATTTACCAACTAAAATTATTATTATTTATATTTAACTTTTTACAATCATTAAAATCATTTTATATCTAAAATAATACATCACAATATATTGATAAAAATTTAAGTAAAATTTTTATCAATATAATAATTTAGATATTGAAAAATAATTTTTATTCTTTTAATTATTGATTTATGATTTGATTTTTACCCTGACACAAATTTTTCCAGTTTGAAGGATTTTTAACCTCAAGACATTGCTTTAAAGCTTCTTTTTGAGCTTGCATATTTTGCATTTTCTCATACACTAAAGCTAAAGTATATAACGCTCTAGCCCTATTTTCATCTGAAAGTTTTAATTTAAGCAAATCTGTTAAAACAGCTAAGCTTTCTTCATTTTTATTTATTTTCATTAAAGCATCAAGGTACATAAATTCTAAATTAGGACTAAAAAGATTTATACCTTTAAAATTTTGATAATTAATAGCTTTTGGGGCATAAGTTAAAATTGTTGTTTGCATATTATGATCTTTTGCATAAGAAAGTAAAGTGTCATAAATTTCTACCATATTAAAATTCATTGAAAAACTTTCTAAAATTTGTAAAACTTTCATAGCTTGATTATATTCATCTAAACGCAATAAAGATAAAAATTGTAAATAATAAGCCTTAAAATTTTCTTCATCACTTTTCAAAACCCTAGAATCGCTTATTTCTTTAGATATTTTAAACACTTTATCATATTCTTTATTATCAAAAAGTATAGAAGCTTTTTTAAGACCATAAAATATAAAATCCTCATTATAATTTTTATCAATATAATTAAGAGCTTGTTCTATATTAGAAGTTCTAACAAAACAAGCTAACATTTGCTTTTTATTTTCTATTTTTTGACCTATATCATATGCACTAAAACGTATAAAAATATTTGTTGCTTTTATACAATCATTAGCCTTTATTGCATTTTTTAAATCATTAAGTGCTGCTTGTTCTAAAAATTTGCTAGCCTTTGCAAGCTTATTGCTTTCTATTAAGTCTTTATAAGCTAAAACAGCACTAAAATTTCCTTCTTTATAATATAAAGCAACATCCTCATCTAAAGCTTTATTAGCAATATTTTTATCTTCATCTTCATATTCTTTCATTAATTGCGCATAACGCTCATGTAAAAAACTTGCATTATTATCCTTTAAAGCAAAAAAGACCTCATCACTTGTTTTCTTTACCTCGTCTAAATATTGACCATCTAAATAATCATCCATATATAAATCAAGATATTTTTTAGCTTCCTTAGATCTTGAAGTGCGCGATAAAGTTAAAGCCAGATCTTTTAAAGCTTCTTCATATTTAGGATCAAGTTTAGACATTTTAACAAAACTCTTTTCATAAATATCTGCACTAATATCAAATTGTCCTTTTTGACTAAATAATTTAGCAAGTTCTAAAGATCTTAAAATATCTTTTCCAAAATATTCAGGATTAGCTTTTAAAACAATATGAGCATATTCTAAAGCCTTATTTATTTGTCCATTTAAAAGTAAATTTTTTGCTAAACTCATGGCTGATCTTGCTGCTAAATCTAAATTTTTTGTATTAAAATAAGTGTTTTCATAAATTTTTACAGCTTCATCTTCCTCATTTAAATTATACATATAATCTGCATAATCAAGTCTTGACAATTGTGCAAAATAACTATTTGGTTGCTCATTATCTAAAATTGACATAATATATTCAACATCTGTACGTTGTGCTAAAGCTATATAAGTTCTTAGCATAATATGTAAAATTTCTGGAAAATTTCTATCACTCGTGAAAGTACGAGTCCAATTTTTAGCATCATCAATCATATTTTCTAAAACTTGCTGATTGCGCATACTTGAATCTTGAGTATAAAGTTTATTTTGCGCTCTTAATTTATAAAGTATAAACTCTCTAGTAAAAATACTACCTTTATATCTATTAATAGCATTTTTTGCATCAATAATTACTTGATTATAATTGGCTTTATCATATCCTTTTTTAATGCGCAAATAAGTATTAATATCTGCACTTTGAGGAATAATTACAGGATTGGAATTTAAATCTAATGCTCCTACATAAGGTAAACTTTCGTGAGGAAAATTAATATTAAAATCAAGTCCATCATAATTTTTAGCTTTTATTATTCCTGGCATAAAAAGAAAGGTAAATTTTTTACTCTTATGTGAATTAGATGATCGAAGTTCTTTATCTATATAAATATTTTGCGAAGTATCAAATATTTTTACATCTATTTTGGGTAAGATAATCATTTTAATTTTTTGCGCCTCTTGAATAAATTTTAAATCAAAAGCCTTAAAATTTTGATCTTTTAGTTTATTATCAAGCACACCTGGAATATCACATTCAAAATAAAATTTTGATTGATCAAGATATTGCTTACAAGTAAATTCTAAATCATTACTTGCATGCAAAACTGCAAAAGCTTGATTATTTTCACGACCTGTGTTTAAAACAAGTTCAAAAGCAAAAACTTGAAAAAAACTTAATAAAACTAAAAATAATATTCTCATAAAATAATTATAGCAAAACTCTTACAACATTAATAAAATAGCAAAAACGCTAACTAAAATACACAAAAATAAAATAAAATATTGCATAAAACTAAATTGGATATTGTGGGTTTTATCATTTTTTACAAATAAAGCATGAATTAAAATTTTTAAATATGCATAAAGCATAATAATAGAGGATAAAGCTACAAAAAGAGCTAAATACCAATATCCATTTAAAATTACTGTAATCAAAACCATAAATTTACCCCAAAAAACACCAAAAGGTGGGATAGCAGCTAAAGAAAGGACGCTAATACTTAAACAAAAAGCAATTAAAGGTTTTTTATATAAAAGTCCATTTAAAACCTCATAAGAATGATTTTGATAATTACTTAAAATCATAAATATACCATAATTAGCAAATGCAAACAAAATCCAATATCCAAAAATAGCAAACAATATTCCATCAAAATTTTGTTCTTTTAACAAAGGAATACATGCAAGAATAATCAAAGAAGAATACACCACAGAACTATAAGCAAACATTTTTTTAATATTCTCTTGACTTAAAGCAGCAAAAGAAGCTGCAAACATAGAAAAAACTACTAAAACCATGATAATATATTCAAAACCTGTCTGATTTAAAAAATCAAAAAGACGAATAACCACTGCTAAAATAGCAATTTTTGGAACAACAGAAATGAAAGCGATTAAATTAGTATGTGCAGCATAATACACATCTTTAAGCCAAAAATGAAAAGGTACTAAAGAGAGTTTAATAGCACAAAGTACAAAAATCATTACCCCAGCACTCAAAAGCATAGGATCTTTTTGTATTTCATTCTTAAGCGCTAAATGAGCCAATAAGTCCAAAGTTCCTGTTTTTAAATAAATAAAAGCTGCAGCCATAACAAAAAAACCCGATCCTACAGCTGCAAGAGTAAAATATTTTATAGCACTTGAAACAGCATTATTACTTCCACGCATAGCTATAAGAGTATAAAGAGCCAAAGAAGAACTTTCAAGTCCTGTAAAAATAAGTACTAAATTTGAACTTGATACCATTAAAAGTAAAGAAGCTATCATAAATAAAAATAAAGCATAAAATTCACCTTGATTTTCTTCTTTTTGCATTAAAATATATAAAAATGAAAAAGATAAAATAACTAAAGATGCATAAAAAGAAATAATATCATTATTTAAAGTAGATAAAAAAGCATTTGCATTTAAACCTTGAATATTAGCATTATTTAAAATAAAAAAAATACTTACAATTAAAGATAAAGCACTAAAACTCACATAAAATGAACGATGAAACTTCCAAAAACTAGAACAAAGCAAAATAACTATTGCACTTGCAATCAAAAATAAAAAAGGATAAGATAAACTTATATTTAAAAATTCTAAATTTAAAAAATCATTTAACATTTACTTCTCCCATTTGAGATAAAAAACTTAAACTATCTTGCTCAATAGCTCTAATATTCATTATTTTTATAAGTTCATCTACATCTTTTTGTATAGGTTTTAAAAGCATATTTGGTACAAGACCTAAATAAAAAATTATTATAACTACACATGAAAGTGAACCTATTTCCCTAAAACGCAAAGAAAAAGATTCTATAGTATTTTGTGCTTGCATAAAAAACATTTTTCTAAAAATAGCAAACATATAAATTGCACCTAATATAACGACAAATCCAGCTAAAAAAGCATAAAATAAATGAATCTTTGCTATACCTAAAAGTATTAAAAACTCTCCCACAAAAGAAATAGTAAGTGGCAAAGATATACTAGCAAGTAAAATTAAAATAAAAAAAATTGAAAATAAGGGTGATTTTTTAGCCAAAGAATGATAAAAACAAATATCATAAGTATGATATCTTTGATATAAAAGCTCTATCATTAAAAATAAAGATCCTGTTACTATGCCATGTGCAAACATATAAAATACAGCTCCACTTATACCTAAAGAATTTAAAGAAAAAATTCCTAAAATCATCACACCAAGATGAGAAATTGAGCTATAAGCAATTAATTCTTTTATATTTGTTGATTTATAAGCAATTAAAGCATTATAAATAATGCTAAGTATACATAAAATTACAATTAAAGGCATAAAATACACACTTGCATCTGGAAAAAGAGGCAAGCAAAACAATAAAAACCCATAAGGAGCCATTTTGAAAACTACAAGCATTACACTAATAAAAACAGGTGAGTTAGTATAAAGTTTTGGTGCCCAAGTATGAAAAGGAAAAAGTGGAGCTTTGATAGCAAAAGCTATAAAAAAAGCACCAAAAAGCAAGCTTTGTTCTATAAAATTAATAGCAGAAGCGTTATTTTTCCAAATTTCTAAATCAAAAGTAAAAATATTTAAGAGCTGATAATTTAAATAAGCTTGATAAATCAAAGCTACTAGCATTAAAATTGACCCTGAAAAAGCATAAATAAAAAATTTAATACCTGCTTTAAAATCTTTACCATAAACACCAATAATATAAAGTATAGGTAAAAGAGAAAATTCCCAAAAAACATAAAATAATATTCCATCTTTTGCACTAAAAAGACCCATAATGCTAAATTCTAAAAAGAAAATGGAAGAAACAAAAGTTTTTTGCTCTATTTTTAAGAATAAAAAACTTAAAAATATCATCAAAGAACTTAATAACATTAATGTAAGAGAAATACTATTAACTCCTATATGATAAGTAAAAAATTTTAAAATTTTAAAAGAAAGTTGATAATTAAAATCATTTCCTTGCAAACAATCTACAAAAATTTCAAAATTTAAAACCAAAATCATAAAACTTACAACAACGCTAAAAACTTTTACTCCCCCGCGTTTAACAAGCAAAACCACAAAAGCAGCAATTAAAGGAAAAAATATCAAGTAATTAAGCATCTTACACCACCCACACTAAAATCATTAAAACCACAAAAGCAGCAATTAAAAATCTAAGCATTAAATTAAGACTATTTGGCATAATCATTTTTTTAGACATATTTTGAGAATAAAAAGCCATTTTTTGAAGTATTTTATCAAAAATAAAAATATCAAAATATCTCAAAATACTACATAAACTTTCATATTTTCTTACAAGAAATTGATGATAAAACTGAGGAATAAAATAATCATTGCTTAAAAGCTTATAAATTTTATTTTCTTTGATATTTTCTTTAAACCAAGCCTTTTTATAAGCAATAATAGCTAAAACAATACCCAAAATAGCTGCTATACTTGCACAAATCATAACTATATGATTTTGCGCATCAATAAAAACTAATTTAGTACCAAGATATTCAAAAAATTTATGCTCAAAAAATCCTGTAATACAAGATAAAACCACTAAAGGACTCATAGCTAAAAGTGCTATTTTACTAGCCTCATGAGGATGTTTCTCATGCTTTATAGGAACAAAAAATACTAACATTAACAATCTAAAACTATAAAATGCTGTTAAAAAAGCTGCAATTAAAAGTGTTAAAAAAATACCATGATGAAAAGATATAAAAGAATATCCCAAAATCAAATCTTTAGAAAAAAATCCCGCAAAAGGATAAATTCCAGACAATGCTAAAGATCCTATACACATTAAAATAGCACTTAATTTTAAAGGTTGAAAAAGTCCACCCATTTTTTTAATATCAAGTTCATTATTCATTGCATGCATTACATTTCCAGCACCTAAAAAAAGTAAAGATTTAAAAAAAGCATGTGTAAGCAGGTGAAATAAAGCTATGCTGTAAGCTCCAAGCCCTGCAGCTACGAACATATAACCAAGTTGTGATAAAGTAGAATAAGCAATAATACGCTTTAAATCTCTAGCCACTAAAGCCATAGAAGCAGCAAAAATAGCCACAAAAGATCCAAGTAAAGCAATACCATAGGAAACTTCAGGAATTAAATCATAAATCGTACTTGCACGAATAAGCAAATAAACCCCTGCAGTAACCATAGTTGCAGCATGTATTAAAGCTGAAACAGGAGTTGGTCCTGCCATAGCATCAGCTAACCAAGTATGAAAAGGAAATTGTGCTGATTTTCCCATAGCTCCAATAAATAAACAAGTTCCAATTAAAATCAAGGCATTATGATCTAAACTTTGAACCATAGCAAAGACTTCATCATATTTTAAGGTCTGAGTTTGCAAATATAACCAAAAAATACCCAAAAGCATACCCAAATCAGCTATACGGTTCATAATAAAGGCTTCATTAGCCGCAAAAGAATAAGTAGGATTTTTATACCAAAATCCTATTAAAAGCCAAGAACAAAGTCCAACACCTTCCCAACCCACAAAAAGTCCTAAAAAATTATCACTCATAACTAAAAAAAGCATGGAAAAGACAAAAAGTCCCAAATAAGCAAAAAATTTATTAAAACCTTCATCATGAGCCATGTAAAAAATACTATAAAAATGTACACAACTTGCTACAATACCTACAACACTCATCATAGTAAGTGAAATAGCATCTACAACAAAACCAAAATTGACTCCGATAAACCATTCAAATAAGCTAATATTTAAAGCTTCATTGCAAAATAGTAAATATAAAGAGCAAAAAGTACTTAAAACTATTAAAAAAGAACAAATAATTCCTACAAATAGTTTTTTATTGCTTAAAGCAAAACAACTTGCAAATACAAAAGCTATTAAAGGACTAAAAAGTGAAATCAAAGCTAGACTTTGCATGATTAAACCTCCGCTTCTTTTAAACTTTTTAAGTCCAAAGTACCTTTTTTTCTATACCAAAGCACACACAAGGCTACACCAACAGCCACTTCACAAGCTGCCACACCCATAATAAAAAGAGCAAAAACTTGACCATTTAAGTCATTATGTATTTTAGATGCTGCTATTAAAGCTAAATTAGCGCTGTTTAACAAAATTTCACTTGAAATAAAAAGCATAATAAGATTTTGTCTTTTTAAAATTCCTGTTAATCCTATGATAAACATTAAAATGGCTATAAAAAAATACTTTTCGACCATTATTTTTCCTTTATAAGATCTTTATGTGTAAGCACAATAGCGCAAACTAAAGCAATTAAAAGCAAAATAGCCATAAATTCAAAAGCTAGAAGATATTTTGAAAAAATTGCTAAAGCCAATTGCTTATTAAAATCAAATAAAAGAGGATTATTTAAAGCCAAATCTGTACTTATATTTTGATATTTAAAACCTATTAATATCATTAAAAGTAAAATAGCGCTTAAAATAAGTAAAACAAAAAAACTTTTTTTTGCTTTAAGTTTTTCTTTTAAATCTTTAGAAAGATCAAAAAACATCATAGCAAAACTATAAAGTCCTAAAACAGCACCACTATAAACAATAATTTGTATCACTCCTAAAAATTCCGCATTAAGTAAAAAGTAAAATCCTGATAAAAATACCATACCTCCAGCTAAAGCAGAAAGAGAATAAAGCATATTTTTACTTAAAACTGCTATGCTAAAAAAACCTAAAACTACTACACTAAAAAATATAAAAGCTAAATTTTCTATCATTTAGCCTCTCCTTGATCATTTTCAAAAACTCTTTCTTGCATAGCATCATAATAATTTGGTGTTTTTTTAACCCACAAATCTGCATCCTTACTAAGACTTCCTGCACCTTCAAATTCAACTTGTTCTTTAAGTTTATCAATAGGAGTTAAAAAATCTTGCTTATATCCAAAATAAGATCTTTGTTCAGCCGCATTTTCATACTCTATTCCATGTACTATTGCAAGTTCAGGACAAACTTCAGCACAAAAACCACAATAAATACAACGTCCTAAATTAATACTATAATTAGCTACTTTTTTACGTCCATTTTCATCTAAAGAAGTTTCCATTCTAATGCAATTGCTAATACAAATTTTTTCACAAAGTCCACAACCTATACATCTTTCATTTTCACTTTCTATAAAGCGCATAAGCCTATGAACAGCTCGGTATCGACTATCAAGCTTAACTTTTTCAAAAGGATATTTAATCGTTGCACTATTGTTTTTTTTAAGCAATTCTCTCATCATAACAAAAAGTCCTATAAAAAGCTCTAATTTAATACTTCTATGCAAAGTTTGTGCAATTTTTTGCCAAGTATTACAAGGATTTTTTCTTTTTCCATCAATTAAAAAATAATTCTTCATCATAAGCTCCTATAAAAGCACAACTAAAGCAGTAATTAAAAGATTTAAAACTGCTAAAGGGATTAAAATCAAATAACACATTTTCATAACTTGATCAGGACGCAATTGTGCAAAAGTTGCTCTTGCCCAAAAATACCAAAAAAAAATAAAACTTGATTTTATTATCATCATAATCCATCCAGGAACAAACCAAAAGCTATTAAATCCTCCTAAAAATAATAAAGTAATCAAAATAGACCCTGCTATCATAGAAGTATATTCACCTATAAAAAACATTCCCCATCTTAAACCCGAATATTCTGTTCCATAACCAGCTACAATTTCAGCATCATTTTCAGTTAAACAAAGTGGGGTTCTATTAGTTTCTATAAATAAAGCTATTACAAAAAGTACAAAAGCTAAAGGTTGCTTAAAAATCAACCAGGAAAAAAAACCATCACTTTGGTAATTATTAATATCTATAAGAGAAAAAGAACTAACAAGCATCACAATAGCAATCAAAGCCAAAGCACCTACACTCTCATAAGAAATAACTGCTACAAGTCCTCTTGCAGCACCTAAAATAGACCATTTATTATTACTTGCTAACCCACCTAAAAAAATGGCATAAAAACAAAGCCCAGAAGTTCCTATGACAAAAAGTAAAGCTACATTAATATCTGCTAATATAGGTTTAATTACTCTACCAAATAAAACAAACTCAGGTAACATTGGAATAACTGCTAAAGAAATAAAAGCACATACTACAGAAATCAAAGGAGCAATAGCAAAAATGAATTTTTGTGAATTAGAAGGAATAATATCCTCTTTAGTAAAAAGTTTTATCATATCAGCTACAAGTTGAATAAGTCCAAAAGGACCCACCATATCAGGACCTATACGTCTTTGAAAATAAGCTAAAACTTTTCTTTCGGCATAGGTTGCAAGCCCAGCTAAACTAGCAAATATAGCAATAATAATAATACATTTAATCAAAGCCTCTAAAATAAAAAAAGCAAAATCACTCATTATTTCATCCTATTTTTTCTAATCTTGCTACAATAAATCTTTCATCAAAGATACTTAAAGTATCAATCTTTTCATCAAAATACGGCAAATAAGCTCCATTTTTTATATCTTTATCTACACGCACACTTAAAACAAATTCTTTATCTTTAATATAAATTTTAACTAAATCTTTATCATACAAATCATTTTTCCTAGCAAGTTCCTCACTTACCCCTAAAAAAACTGTCTCATTAATCGCACTAGCACGATTTGAAAATCTACCAAATTGGTAGCTAGGATTTGCGCTATAAAGTAAAATTTCATCATCTTTTAAAACAAAATTTTCTACATTAAAAGCTATAAATTCTTTTTTAGCTTCTTGTTTAAAACATTTTAAATTTAACTCATAACCTCTTTTACACTCGCCACCATTAGTATAAAAATTATCCAAATCATCAAATTCTAAAGGAGCAAAACCTTTATTTATAGGAAGTCTTTTAGTATAATTAATAGTATATTCTTCATCAAAACCTAAAGCATTAGCTAAATCATTTAAAAAATACCCTTTAAATTCTAAAGCTGCATTAGTTGGAACCACTCTTTTATCATAATTTAAAAAGGTTCCTTCTTGTTGATTTAAACTAGCGCTAGCTAAATGGGCATGCTCTTCATAAGAAAAAGTAAAATCTCCCTTTTCATTATAACCTAAAATTTTACCTTCTTTTATATTTTTATCTAAATCACAAATCATAGAAACGCCTAAAGTATTAGTATAAGTAGGATTTAAAAAAACTTTAAAAGGTGTTGTAATTTGGATTAAAGCAAGCAATTTGGCTAATTTTTTAGCATGTTTATGAAAATAAAAATCACTCCCTATAATAAGAATAAAATTTTCTTTTTTTAATAATAAATTCTCTAATTTATCTTCATCTAAACCTAAATTTTTAGCAAAAATAGAATGTTTAATTGCAATGGTTTTTTTTATTTTTTTAGTAACGATTTTCTTTACTTCTTTTTGAATTTCATTACCTACTTCATCTTTTTGTATAACTTGCTCTACAATTTCTTCATTTATATTTTCTTCTATATCTTTAAACCCATCAACAAAAAATTGTGCTAAATTATTTTTAATATTTTCATCTGTACTAAATTTTTGAAGTAAAAAATATAAAATTTGTTCTTCATCTCCATATTGATGTTTATGTGAAATAAAATTTTTAGAATATTTTATAATTCCTAAATCTTCTATAGGATGAAAATAAAGCCCTGATCCTTTATTCATTACCAAAGCATTATTGATTTTATAACTTAGAGTTGGTGCATCATATCTTAAAAGCATTCCTGCAACGACTAAAAAATCGCTTTTTACTATATCTTGAGTACTTGCATTATAAAATACTCCAGCATTAGCTATAAATTCATCTAAAAATTCTTTAAATTTTAAAGCTTCTTCATTAATCAAATTAAGATTAAATTTATGTTTTAAATTTTGCAAAATCAAAGCTTCTTCATTTGTAATAAAACTATTAAATTTAATATTTTTAATTTCATTTTTTTCAAAAAGTTCTATAAGTTTTTTAAAAGCATTTTCATCTTTTTGTGCTTCATTTTCAGTATCAAAAGCAAATCTTGCTGCTTTATTTAAAGTTGCAAAAGCAAAATCATTACTTACGCGATAAATTTTTTCTTTTTGATTATTAATACTACTTTGTTTAATATCATAATACATCAATTCACAATCACTAGAATGCGGATTTGAAGCAGGAATTCTTTTAAGCTCCCATATATTAGAAGTATATTGGAATTTCGAACTAATTAAAGCGCCTGTAGGACACACACTTGTGCATTCTCCACAAAAAGAACAATCTAATGTATCACCATTAACAGGACCAATTAAACTTTTTTGAAATTTAGTCCAAATAGCATAAGCGTCTTTACTCATAAGATCTTTAAAACTATTATCTACACTATCACTATTACGTGGTACTGTCTTTAAAGCACTCTCACCTATTTTATCCTTACAAACAGTAATACAGCGTTCACACACTATACAAAGAGCAGGATCATAATTTATCGCTCCCCAATGTTTGTGAGGCTTATGCGTATCTTTAATCCAATATTTTTGTATATTTACACGGCTTTTATGAGTAAAATTTTGCAATTCACACTCACCCGATTTATCACAAACTCCACATTCTAAAGGATGGTTAATACAATAAGCTTGCATGATTTCATTTCTTTCATCCCAAAGACTTTGTAAATCACTTTCTACAACCATACCTTCTTTTGCTTTAGTATTACAAGAATATACTTTTTTACCATCAACTTCTACCATACACATACGACATGCTAAAGTAGGGCTACAACCTGAAAGATAACAAATTGCAGGTATAAAAATATCATTCCTTCTTGCTATATTTAAAATATATTCGCCTTCTTCAAAGGTACAATCTATGCCATTTATTTTAATAGTCATTTTACTTCCTTTATGCGAATTGGAGTAAATGCAAAGTCATTATCACAATTAAAAAATCCTATAGTACCTTGTAAATTTTCATCTAAACATAACGTAGTTTTAAAACTAAAATTCTTAGCTAAAACTTCAACTTTGCTTCCATTTTGACATTTTGCAATTTGCAAAAACTGTTTAGAACAATGCAAATTACTATCTTCCATATTAACCTTAAAAAGAATTAACCCATCATAATTATCAAGTTCTTTTAAAGGATGTAACTTTGCTTTTTGAAAATCACATTCTTTTTCCTTACTATCTAAAATTTTAACTTGATATTTTTGACTTAAAAAATTTAAAAAATATTTAATATTTTCATTATCTTTATAAAACTTAATATTTTCATCTATAATTAAATATTTTGCTGTTTTTAAAAATTGAAGTATTTCACAGGCTTCTTCTTCCCCAAAACAAGACTCTGCACTCAAATATCCTTCATCTAAATCTTTAAAAATTTTTTCATCGCTTAATTTACAAAATAAAGCTAAAACAAAACTCAAACTTGCAATTTCACACTTATAAAATCTTGACTTTAAAACTTTATCCTCAAGGCAAGAAATATTAATGCTATTAAATCCTATCTTTTGACATAAATTAGGATTTTGCAAGCTTGGCATATCTAAAAAACAAAGGGCATTATCATAAATCATTCCCTATCCTTTTTTATCACAATAGTCCAATCCACTTGATTAAATTTTAAAGAATTTAAAAGAGTACAACCTTTTTCTTTTACAAAAGAAAAACTTTTTTCAACACAAGAAAAATCACCAATTTCAAAAAGTATTACCAAAACCTCACCCTGCTTTGCTTCTTTAATCAATTGTGTTAAATCTTCAAAAAGATCTTTACTCTTTCTTAAATCCACCCTTCTCATCGATCTATCTCGCCTAAAACTATATTAACATTACCCATAATAGCTACAACATCTGCTAAATAAGATCCTACAAGCATTTCTTCAAAAAAAGCACAATGCCAATAACTAGGTGTTCTAGCTTTTAAACGATAAGGTCTTGAATCTCCATCACTATGAATAAAAAATCCAAGTTCACCTTTTGGACTTTCAGTTGGTACATAAACTTCACCTTTTGGAGGCTTTAAACCCTGAGTAATTAAAACAAAATGTTGCATTAAAGAATAATTTTGTGTTAAAATTTGTTCCTTTGAAGCGCTTACATATTCAGGGTGAGTAGCTAAAATTTCAGGTGGAGTATCTTTATAAAGTATGGTACATTGTTTAAGAATTTTTAAACTTTCACGAAATTCTTGCATATAAACCTTATACCTTGCATAAGAATCTCCCTGAGTAGCATAAGGCACCCCAAAATCAATCTCATCATAAAGTAAATAAGGCTCTTCCTTGCGTATATCATATCTTACACCACTAGCTCTTAACATTACTCCGCTACAACCCCAATTTAAAGCTTGTTCTTTACTTACTACGCCTACATTTTCAGTTCTTAAACGCCAAATTCTATTATCATCTAAAAGATCTTCATAATCTTTTAAGTCGCTTGGAAACTTATCGCAAAATGCTAAAACTTCTTTTAAATAATTTTCTGGCAAGTCAAGCATGACTCCTCCTATTCTCATAGAAGAATGAGTAAGTCTTGCACCACAATATTTTTCTATTAAATCTAAAACATACTCACGCTCTCTAAAACAGTATAAAAATACGCTCATCGCACCAATATCTAAAGCATGTGTAGCAAGCCAAAGCAAATGTGATGCAATACGGTTTAATTCTAAAAGTATCATACGTATGATTGCTGCACGACGCGGAATACTCAAACCACAAAGTTTCTCAACAGCAGCACAATAAGCATAATTATTTGCTGAAGCAGCAATATAATCCATTCTATCTGTAGTAGGAATAAATTCTTGATAAATCATATTTTCAGCCATTTTTTCCATACCACGATGCATATAACCTATACAAGGACGTGCTTTTACAACCTGCTCTCCATCAAGCTCTAAAATCAAACGTAAATTTCCATGAGCTGAAGGATGCTGTGGACCTAAGTTGATAATCATTTTTGAATCTTCTTGCTCAAAAACTATATTCTCATAATAAGGTTTTAATTTGCTAGGAATTTGCATTTTAACGCCTTTTTTCTAAAATTTTTGTTTTATTACGTTTTACTTTCTTAACAAAAGCCACACCTTCATCTTCTTGATATTCTTGCTTAAAAGCAAGTTCTTTATTTTGACCGCCTTTAGGCACTTCATGACAAAATCTTGCAAAATTTAAAGTATCCTTGTCATCTACAAAACCAGGATCTCTTTGTTCTTCACCTACAACTTCACGATATTCTTTACCAAAAATTTTATCAATTTCATACCATCTTGCAAATTCATCACCTTTTAAAGGGTAAGTTTTTAAAAGTGGATGTCCAAACCAATCATCAGGCATTAAAATACGTTTTAAATTAGGATGATTAATGATAAAAATTCCAAACATATCATAAATCTCCCTCTCGCTCCAATTTGCTCCTTTAAAAACCTTAGTAACGCTTTGTAAACGTTCTTTCACCCCTACAAATGTTTTAATTCTTACTCTTAATTTTTTCTCTAAATTTAAAAGCTGATAAAAAACTTCAAAACCTTTTTTATTAGCTATAAAATCAATAGCACTTGCTTCTGTAAAACTTAAATATCCTAAAGTTTTAAGCATTTGTAAAGTTTTAACATTATCTTCTTTTTTAATTTCTACTACCCAAAAATCAAGTTCAACAAAAGAATTTAAAATTTCTACTTGAGTATTTAAAATTTCAAAATCTTCCTTAAAAATACTTTCTAAAACCTTATCTTTTTTAACACTAGGCGCATGATAAAATCTATCTTTATAATAATTTTGAACTTGAACATTTTTTTTATGGCTATATTTTCTCATTATACTAACCTTTTTGGTGCCATTTTATAATTTGCTTTTTGTTTTCGAATTTTTTTTTGTAAAATCATTAGAGCAAATTGAAAACTTTCAGGACGAGGAGCACAACCTGGAACATAAATATCTACAGGAATAATCCTATCTACTCCTTGAACCGTAGAATAAGTATTAAACATTCCTCCAGTATTAGCACAACTTCCCATAGAAATCACCCATTTAGGATCAGGCATTTGATCATAAAGTCTTCTTGTAAATTCAGCATGCTTTTTACACAAAGTCCCTGCAATAATCATTACTTCACTATGCCTTGGAGAAGCCCTAAAAATAGTTCCAAATCGATCAAAATCGTATCTTGAACCCCCAGCTGCCATCATTTCAATGGCACAACAAGCTAAACCATAAGATAAAGCCCATAAAGAATTACTTCTACCCCATTGAATAAGCTTATCTACACTTGTTAAAACTATAGGCAAGCCACTAGCATAATTTACTTGATGCTCTGCCATATAAATGCTCCTTTTTTATAAACATACAAAAATCCAACGCCTAAGAATAATATAAAAATTAAAACTTCTAAAAATCCAAACCAACCTAAATCTTTAAAAATTAAAGCCCAGGGAAATAAAAAAACAACCTCTATATCTAAAAGTATAAAAATAAGAGCAATAATAAAAAATTGAGAATTGATTTTATTGGCTTGTTTAATAGGAATAGGACCACATTCATAAATTCCAAGCCCTAATTTTTTGCGATTTTTAGAAGCCAAATTATTACCAATTTTTGAAGCCAAAAATACTAATCCAAAAAAAATAATACTAGCTAATACTAACATTAAAAAAATACTAAAATAAGGATGCAAAGCATCTATATGGGACATTTATTCTCCTTTTAAAACACCTAAATCACTCCGCAGCAAAATCAAATTTACACTTTTTTTATTTTACTCTAAACTTTCTATATTGAAACTTAGAATAAAAAATATTTTTTAAAGTTTTATTTTCTCATATTTAAAATTATAAAAAAGTTCACTTTGATGAGTAATAAAAATATAAGAAATAAAATTTTTTTGCTGATAATGATATAAAAAATTTAAAATTTCTTTAGAATTTTTTATATCAAGAGTAGAAACAATTTCATCTAAAATAAGTAAACTAGGATTTAAAATTAAAGAACGAATAAGACCTACACGAGTAGCTTCTCCTCCACTTAACTCATAAGGTTTTTGTTCTAAAATTTGTTTTTTTAGATTAAAAAAATCGAAAAATTCATCAATTAAATCACCATTTTTTTTAAAATTAAAATTTTCTAAACCATCTTGTATTAAATTTTTAATTTTTTTATAAGGATTTAAAGCCATTTTTTGATCTTGAAAACAATATTGAATTTCTTTTCTTAATAATCTTTGCCTTTTTTTATCTAGTTGATGCAAATTATCACCTTTATACCAAACCTCACCGCCGCTTGGATTTTCCAAAAAGCAAAGTATTCTAGCTAAGGTACTCTTACCCGCACCACTTTTTCCTTCAATCATTAAATTTTCATTTTGTTTAAGAGAAAAATTAATATTTTCAAAAATAAAATACTTTTTGCTTTTTAAATACCGATGTTTTTTTATTTCATAAAATTTACTTAAATTAGAAACCCTAAGCATATTCACTCTTTAAAAATTCTTCAAAACTAAAAAATCGAGAATTATGTTTTTCTAATATATAAATTTCATCTGCTAAAAAATGCACTAAATTTAAATCATGGGTAATACACACCAAGGCTCCATCTTTTTTAAATTCTTTTAAAATTTGCATAATTTTTTGTGCATTTTTTTTGTCTAAAGAAGAAGTAATCTCATCACAAATTAAAATTTCAGGCTTACTTAATAAAGCCAAAGCTAAACTTACACGTCTTGCCATACCCAAACTTAATTCATTAACATAAGAATGCCACAACAAGTCAAGATATTCAAATCCTAAACTTTCAAGACAAGAAAAAGCGTAATCTTTTCTTTCTTTTTTCTTTAAATGAGTATAAGTTTTTAAAACAAGATGGCATAAATCACCTATATTTAGATAAGGATAAAGACTAAGTTCAGCATCTTGTAAAACTAAGGCCACTTTAGAACGCAATTGTCTTAATTCTTTTTTATTAAAATTTAAAATAGAAGCTTGATTAAAACTTAATTCTTCTGCATCAAGTACAAAATCTGAATCTAAAAGACCTACCAAAGCCTTGCCAAGTAAACTTTTTCCAATGCCACTTTTACCTAATATCATCAAAGCCTTGCCCATTTTTATATCAAAATTAATATCTTCAAGTATAATGCTATTTTTTATACTAATATTTAAATTTCTAATTCTCAAGATCTTACCCCCCAAATCTTTTGCAAAAAATTACCTAACCATAAAAGGGGTAAAAACAATAATAAAAGAGTTGCAAGAGGAAATAATATCATCCACCAAGCTCCTATAAAAACAGCTTTTGAAGACTCACTTAAAAGAGTTCCTAGAGTTGGAAATTCAAATCCAAGTCCTAATCCAAAAAAACTTAAAGTCGCTTCTGTAGCTATAGCATGGACAATATTAAACACAAAAAGTATAAAAATCAATGTTTTTAAAGCGGGTAATAAATCTTTAAAAAAAGCTTTAAATTGAGTCCTTCCAAGCACTATATTTGCCTTGTAAAAATCTAAATTTTCAAGTCTTTTTAACTCACTTTCTACAATTCTTGCAATAAAACACCAATGCACTAAAGCAATTAAAAAAATCATTAAAAATAAATTGGCTCCTAAAAAACTTTGAAAAAACATCATAAGTAATAAAGCAGGCAAGGCTAAAAAAAATTCTAAAATACGCATCCAAAACATATAAAAAAAACAACGAGCTAGCCATAGATAAAAAAGGGCAAAAAACACAGAGAATAAAGAACTAAAAATCCCTATTATCAATGAATTTCTTAAAGCAAAAAGTAAACGAGAGAACAAATCTCTACCTAAAAAATCTGTTCCTAAAATATAAGTAAAACTTGGAGCTTGATGCAAATGATTTAAATGGCTAGTTAAAATATCATAAGGTGCTAAAAAAGGTGCTAAAAAAGCACATAAAAACAAAAATATTAAAGGAATAAAACAATAAATGATTTTAAGCAAAATCAAGCCTTCTTAATCGTGGATTTAAAATTTTTGCAACAATATCACTTAAAAATGTAAAAAACGCTACAAGCAAAACGCTAAAAAAAACTAATGCAAGTACAACTGGGTAATCTTTAAAAAGAATGCTTTTAAAAAGCAAAGTTCCAAGTCCTTCATAAGCAAATACACTTTCTATTACATAAGTTCCCATCATAAAACTTAAAGCAGTACCTCCAAAATAAGCAATAATAGGACTTAAAGAATATTTTAAAACCAAAAAATAAATATCTTTTTCTTTTAAAGCTCTAGCATATAAGTTTTGAATGAAAATTTGAGTAAAACTTTCATTAATAAAATTTCTAGCAATCTTTAAAAATAAAGCTAAATGAGATAATACAAGCACGCAAACAGGTAAAATTAAGTGCTTTAAACGGTTTAAAAAATCATCTTCAAAACCTATATCACTTGTCCCTAATATAGGTAAAACTTGCCAAAAAATTCCAAAAATTAAAACAAAAAACAAAGCTAAAGCAAAAGGAGGTAAAGCAAAAAAATTAAATGCTAAAAAAGTAATAATTTTATCAATAAAAGTATCCTTATAATAATACCCCAAAAATGCTAAAAAAATACTCGATAAAAACAATAATACTAAAGCACTTAAACTCAAAATTAAAGTGTTAAACAATCTTTCTTTTATCAATTTTAAAACATTTTCTCCGCTTAAAAAAGAAACTCCTAAATCTCCTTGTAAAGCCTTAAAAAGCCAAATTGTATATTGCTCTAATAAAGGCTTATCAAGCCCTAAATTTTGCTCTACTCTTTGAACAAATTCTTTACTTTGTGAATTTATTGTATTAGCATAAGCCACACTAGTTTTACTAAAATAAAGTAAAATAAAACACAAAAAAGTGCTAAAAAACGCTATAAAAATACTAAAAATAAAGCGTTTTAGCACAGTTTATTTAACCCATTCATAAATATTCCAAGTAAATCCTACACCATGGTGACCCAAAGTTCTTGCTTTAATTCCTTGAATTTCACTATTATAAACTAAAGCAAAATCAAGATAAGTTAAAAAAATGAAAGGAGGATTTTTATATAAAGCATCTATAAATTCTTTATAGTATTTTTTTCTTTCATCTAAATTTAAAGTATTTCTAGCTTTTTGTAAAGCTATATCAACTTTTTTATCATGATAGTGTCCAAAATTCCAGCCTTCATCATTTAAAGCACTATCTTGAGAACTTTCAAAAACTCTAAAAGTATGAAAATCAGGATCTAAAGGACTTCCCCAACCCACTAAAAAACTATCGACTTTAGAATAATCAAAACTACCAGCAGGTTTTGCTATAACTTTAGTTAAAACTCCTATTTTTTTAAATTCACTTTGCAAAATTCCTGCTAAACTCACTCTTAAAGGATCATTACTCATAACCCAAATTTCAAATTCTAAAATTTTTCCATTTTTTTCAAAAATTCCATCTTTATTTTTCTTAAAACCTGAATTTATAAGTAATGCTTCAGATTTTTTAGGATTGTATCCATAAGTACGGAAACTTTTAGGATTCGCCCAAGAATTTTCTAAAGGATGATTTGCTACAAAACCATAACCATGTAAAAGATTTTTTACTATACTGTATCTGTCAACAGCATAATTTAAAGCTTGTCTTATTTTTAAATCTTTTAAAAATTCATTATCAAGATTAAACATTAAAGCCCTATAATCAGCTGATTTTTCACGTAAAATAGTAAAATGAGTATCATTTTTAAAAATATTAAGCAAAGAAACATCAATTAAAGCAGCATCAATTTTCCCATTTTTAAGCTCTACACTTGCTATTGAAGGATCAAAAATATGCTTTATAATCAATCTTGGAGTTTTTACCTTTGCAAGATAAAAATTTTCATTAGCTTTAAATTCTACATATTCGCCTTTTTTCCATTTAACAAATTCATAAGGTCCTGTACCTATAGGATTTTGATTAAAAGAAGCAGTATTTAAATCTTTATTATCCAATAAATGCTTAGGCAACATTCCTATACTTAAAGCATCTAATAATGCAGGATAAGGTTTAAAAAGTGTAATTTTTACATGATAGGGGTTTAAAACTTCTACATTTTTAATATCTTCAAAATTCACATATACTGAAGAATTATTTTTAGGATTTTTAAAAGCATCAAGACTGAATTTTACATCATCAGCACTAAATTTAACCTTATCATGCCATAAAACATCATCTCTTAAAAAAATATCATAAATAAGCCCATCTGCACTAACATTCCACGATTTTGCCAAGTCTGGCTTTAAATCCATATTTTCATCAAAACGCGTAAGACCTGAAAATACAAGATTAATATACGCATCATGATCTTCACTATAGGCAGGGTTAATTCTTGAAATTTCATTTTCAACTGCAACAATTAAAGTATCTTTAGAAATTTTAGCTTCTAAATTAACTAACAATAACAATATAAAAATCAAAAATCTAAACATGAGAAAACCTTTTTCACTCTAAAATATTTTAAAAATTATAAAATAAAATTAATGAAGTCGCAAGCCTATATGGGGGATAAAAGTACTAAGTTTTAAAATTAATTTTTCATATCAATTATATTATAAATTTTTAGGTAAATATATTTTACAAACCTTATAAAATAAGCATTTAAAAACATCTCTTAGTCTTAAACAATAATTAAAATTTAGCAATTTAATTATTATAATTTTTGATTTAAATTATTAAGATTAAGTTTCAATTTTAACCTAAATCAATTTTTTGTTTTAAATTTCAAGATAAAATCTCTCCTTAATTTTAAATATTTATATTTCAAGGAGAAATAATGACACAAAAACAAATTCAAATTATTAAAGACTGCGTTCCTATTTTACAAACAAATGGAGAAAATTTAACAAAAGAATTTTATAAAATAATGTTTAATGATTATCCTGAAGTAAAACCTATGTTTAACATGGAAAAACAAATATCAGGAGATCAACCAAGAGCTTTAGCCATGGCAATTTTAATGGCAGCTAAAAACATAGAAAATCTAGAAAATACTAAATCTTTTGTTGATAAGGTTGCTATAACCCATGTTAATTTAGGTGTAAAAGAAGAACATTATCCCATAGTAGGTGCTTGCCTTTTAAAGGCTATTAAAAATCTTTTAAATGCAGATGAAACAACCTTAAAAGCTTGGGAAGCTGCTTATGGCAAAATAGCTAAATTTTATATAGATATAGAAAATGATCTTTATATGAAAAAAAATCATTCTTAAAAAATAAGAAGCATGGGTTATTTTAAGAATTTTAACCCTGCTTTAGCTATTTTAACATCTTGCTCTAAATGAGCGCCTCCTACACCTATACCCCCTATCACAATTCCATCAAGCATAATAGGAACACCTCCTGGCATAATAGAAAATTTATCATCTAAATAGCGTATATCTTCTGGAATTATCCCTTCTTTTACCCCTTTTAAAATTTGTCCTGATTTATCCACTATAGTAATACTAACATTAAAACCTTCTTTTCTTGCTTCTTTTTGAGCTAATTCAAGTATACCTTTAACCATTTGATGAGTTAAAATTGGTTCTTTAACTATTTCATAAGATTGAGCAAAAAGACTTGAACTTAACATAAAAATAAAAAATAAAAATTGCTTCATACTTTATCCTTAATATCATTATTTTTCAAAAATTATAAAATTAAAATTTTTCTACTTCTTTAATAGCTAAAAAATTTCTATTATCCCCATGTAATTCTTCGATATTACCATTATTAGCTAAAAGTATTCTATCAGCCATATCAAAATATGTATCATCATGAGTAATTGCAAAAATTGTTTTACCTTGATTTTTTAATAAAGGTAAAAGTTTTTTATAAAAAAACCTTCTAAAAACAGGATCTTGATCAGCAGCCCATTCATCAAGTACTAAAATATCCCTTTCTTCAAGTAAAGCTATAAACATAGCTAAACGCTTTTTTTGTCCTGTAGAAAGCTGAGTTAAGCTTAAATCATGATCTTGGATTTTTGTTTTATCTTGAAGTTCTAAAAATTTAAGCCAAAACGCAATTTTTTCTTCACTAGCAAATTCTTCTTTACTTAAAGTTTTAGTAAAAAGATGAAAATCACTAAATACAGTTGAAATAAGGGCTTTATATTGATCTAAATTATCATCATTTATAAGCATATTATCAAGATAAATCCTACCTTTACTTGCTTTAAAAAGCCCTGTTAAAAGCATACAAAAAGTCGATTTTCCACTTCCGTTTTTACCTATTAAAAATACAAGTTCACCTTTTTTAAGTTCTATATTCACAGGATTTAAAGAAAAATTTCCATCGTAAGTAAATTCAATATCTTTAAAAATAATACGCTCCCAATCATTAATATAAGATATTTTTTTAAAATTTTTTACATATGTATCTAATTCCAATTTAGCAATCTTATCTAAAGCAATCTTTGCTAAAAGCAAAGTAGGAAAAGATCCTATCATAGAAACTAAAGGGGTTCGTAAAAATAAAATAGAAAGAGCTATAGTAGTAGCATCTGCTACACTAGCCCATTGAAATTTTAATGCTAAGTAAAATTCCACTCCAACTAAAGCTAAAAGGCTCACATTTGTCCAATTATTTGAAAGATTATTAAAAAAATTTCCCAAAGTGCTATTTTTCTTTTTTAATTTAGCATTTTTTTCAAATTCATCTTCATAATAAAGTTTAGCTCTATAACGATTCATTAAAAGTTCTTTATGTCCATCAAGTATATTTTGATAATTATTTTGTAAAGCATCATCATTTTCTCTTGCTTTACGAAAATATTGATACACTTTAATCATTAAAAAATTATTAGTAAGAAAAACAACCATTATCCATATCATACACAAAATAAAAATAGGTTTTGAAAGATAATACAAATAAATACTAGTACAAAAAATTAATATGCTTGATTGTAAAAAATCAGGCAGTCTTAAAAGTCCAAAAGATATATTTCTTATATCACTCCCCAAAGATGCTAAAATTTTTGCTTTACCTATTTTAGCTATTTTTAATAAAGGAGTATCTAAAATTTGTTTTACTACACGCCTTTGCATTTTAAAAATAAAATTTTGACCAAAAATATTAAGTCCAAATTCAACCATAGTAGAACTTATAAAAAATATCCCAAGTAAAACAATGAAATAAAAAATAGGAATATTTTGTACATTTTTAAGTAAATAATTATTAATAAAAACTAGAATTAAAACCCCAAGTATGCTACTTATAAAAGAAAATAATAAAAAAAATATTAATTTCAATTTATTTTGTTTTAGCAGTTCTAAAATAAAAGACATATATTTATTCCATAAATAATTAAGAATGTTTATTAAATTGTATTTGATCTTTTACAATTAAAACAGCTAAAATAGCCAAAAAAGATAAAAAAATCATATATATACTCATACCGTATAAAAATGGATTTTCTCTTTTAGTAGCAAGAGTATTAAACCAAAAAACAAGTTGTGGAGTTATGCCTCCTGAAATAGCATAGGCAATATTATATGAAAAAGAAATTCCTGAAAATCTTATCTTAGCTTTAAAAACCTCACTCATTAAAATTGGAGCAAAAACATTAATTCCTCCTAAAAAACAAACAATAGCATATAAAATACATACAAAAATCAAATTTTTAAATTCATATAAAACATAAAAATATAAACAAGAAAAGAACATAAAAACCAAAGAAAATACAATACAAATTTTAAATAAACCCAATTTATCCACAAGATAACCTACAAAAACTCCACCAAAAGCTATACCTAAAATTCCTAAAATCTGTAAATAACTAGCTTGAACCTCACTTAAATTCAAAATACTAGGCATAAATTTAGGCATTAATAAAACAAGCACCACAACACAACCTGTTAAAACCCAACTTATAGCCATAGATGAAAATATTTTTTTAAAAATACCTTTTTCTTTAAACAAATCTTTAAGAGGAAAAGAACTAAGATCTGATTTTTCTTGCATTTGTTTAAAAATAGGAGTTTCTTGTAAAAATTTACGTAAATAAACAGAAATGATTCCAAAAATTCCACCTATAAAAAAAGCAATACGCCAAGCATAAGCTCCAATTTCTTCTACACTAAAAAGAAGATTAATAAATAAAAATACCACACTTCCTAATAAAATCCCTAAAGCCATAGCAGAATTTAAACAACTTAAAAAGAAAGCTTTATGATTTTCTTGACAATGTTCTCTTATAAAAACCCAAGCTCCAGGAAGCTCTCCGCCTATAGCTATACCTTGAAAAACTCTTATTATTATAAGCAAAACAGGGGCCATAAATCCAAGAATTTCATAACCTGGTATAAAAGTTAAAATAAAAGTAGGAAGCACCATAAGTAAAATACTCAACATAAACATATTTTTACGTCCGAATTTATCCCCAAAATGTGCCATAACTATGCCTCCTAAAGGACGCACCAAATATCCTATAGCAAAAACCCCATAAGTATTTAATAAAGCCCAAAATTCATCTATACCTTTAGGGAAAAATACATTAGCAATATATTGAGCAAAAAAAACAAAAATAATAAAATCATAAAATTCTAAAGTTCCACCTAAAGAAGATAGTCCTAAAATTTTTAATTCTTTAGCTTTTAATTTCTTTTTTTCCATTATATTAATACCTTAAAAAATTTAAAAACATCAATTTTTAATTATACTATAATTCTAAAATATCATCTCATTTTATAAAATAGGCTTTATTTTATTAATTTATTTCTAAACTTAGTCAAACAAAAATTCAAAAAGAATCAATCTTAAATTATTTAGATGTTCTTAATTATAATACAAACAAAATCTGTAATATAACTTAAATCTTAAATATTACCTAATAAATAAAAAATTTCACATAAAAAATTTAAAAATTCATACATTGAAAATAAGAATTTTAATCTTAAATAAATTATTTAAATTAAGTAAAAATTTTTATAATTTTAGATAAAATAAAGCCTTTTTAAATTTTTGAAAGGAGAACATTTGGCAAAAGATGATGTAATCGAAATTGATGGCACAGTACTTGAAGCATTACCAAATGCAAATTTTAAAGTAGAACTTGACAATAAACATGTAATTTTATGTCATATTGCTGGAAAAATGCGTATGCATTATATAAGAATTATGCCAGGGGATAAAGTTAAAGTTGAACTTACGCCCTATAGTCTTGATAAAGGACGTATAACTTTTAGATATAAGTAATTCTAAGTTATTTAAAAGTTAATTTTAGATACAATTAGAATTTTTGCGACAAATTACATCAAACTCTATGAAAGAAGTATTTTTAAAATCTACCACTTATTTTAAAAATAGTTGGTTATTCATAAAAAAACCTGATGTAGTCGTAAATCAAGTGGAATTTATTTACAAGGAGATTCTCATGAAAGTGAGACCATCGGTTAAAAAAATGTGCGATAAATGTAAAATAGTTCGCCGCAAGGGTATAGTTCGCATTATTTGCGAAAATCCAAAACATAAACAAAGACAAGGATAAATATGGCTCGTATTGCAGGTGTTGATTTACCAAAGAAAAAAAGAATAGAGTATGGACTAACCTATATTTATGGTATAGGACTTTTTACTTCAAAAAAAATCTTAGATAAAGTAGGAATTTCTTATGATAAAAGAGTTCATGAATTAAGCGAAGATGAAGCAGCAGCAATCAGAAAAGAAATTCAAGAAAACTACATGGTAGAAGGAGATTTAAGAAAACAAGTTGCTATGGATATTAAAGCACTAATGGATTTAGGAAGCTTTAGAGGCTTAAGACATAGAAAAGGTTTACCAGTTCGTGGACAAAAAACAAAAACAAATGCAAGAACTAGAAAAGGTAAACGCAAAACTGTTGGTGCAAAATCATAAGGATAAATCATGGCAAAAAGAAAAATTGTAAAGAAAAAAGTAGTTAAAAAAAATATAGCAAAAGGTATTGTTTACATTAGTGCAACTTTTAATAATACTATGGTAACTGTTACAGATGAAATGGGAAATGCTATTGCTTGGAGTAGTGCAGGTGGATTAGGATTTAAAGGTTCTAAAAAATCTACTCCTTATGCAGCACAACAAGCAGTAGAAGATGCTTTAAATAAGGCAAAAGAACACGGAATTAAAGAAGTAGGTATTAAAGTGCAAGGACCAGGAAGCGGTAGAGAGACTGCTGTTAAAAGCGTAGGTGCTATAGAAGGTATTAAAGTAACTTTCTTAAAAGATATTACCCCATTAGCTCATAATGGTTGCAGACCACCTAAACGTCGTCGTGTCTAAAATATAAGAAAAATTTAGGAGAATATTATGGCAAGATATAGAGGACCAGTAGAAAAATTAGAAAGACGCTTTGGTGTTAGCTTAGCATTAAAAGGAGAAAGAAGGCTAGCAGGTAAAAGTGCCCTAGATAAACGCCCTTATGCACCAGGACAACACGGAGCAAGAAAAGGGAAAATTAGCGAATACGGATTACAACTAAGAGAAAAGCAAAAAGCTAAATTTATGTATGGCGTAAGTGAAAAACAATTCCGTCGTTTATTCAGCGAAGCAGCTAGAAAAGAAGGGAATACTGGGGTTTTACTTATACAACTTTTAGAACAAAGATTAGACAATGTAGTTTATAGAATGGGTTTTGCTACAACACGCCGTTTTGCTAGACAACTTGTAACTCATGGACATGTTTTAGTAAATGGCAAAAGGGTAGATATTCCTAGTTTTAGAGTAGAAACTGGAGCGAAAATTGAAATTATTGAAAAAAGCAAAAACAATCCACAAATTACAAGAGCTATTGAGCTTACAGCACAAACTGGTATAGTTGCTTGGGTTGATGTTGAAAAGGACAAAAGATTTGGAATTTTCACTAGAAAACCTGAAAGAGAAGAAGTTGTCATTCCAGTAGAGGAAAGATTTATCGTCGAGCTTTACTCTAAATAATAAGGGCTAAATATGAGAAATATTACAACATCAGCTTATACGCCAACAGAATTTACGATAGAAAATATTAGCGATACTGTGGCTAAAATCAGTGCTTGGCCTTTTGAGATTGGTTATGGAATCACCCTAGCCCATCCTCTACGCCGCTTACTTTATACTAGCACTATAGGATATGCTCCCACTGCAATTTATATTGATGGTGTAGCTCACGAATTTGATAGTATGCGTGGTATGCTTGAAGATATAGCACTTTTTATTATCAATCTTAAAAAACTACGTTTTAAAATTAAAAATGATTCTAATAAAGAAATAGTAGAATTTAATTTTAAAGGTTCTAAAGAAATTTATGGTAAAGATTTAAATAATGATCAAGTAGAAGTAGTCAACACAGATGCTTATTTAGCAACTATTAATGAAGATGCAGAACTTAAATTTACCTTAATCATTGAAAAAGGTATTGGTTATGTTCCAAGCGAGGAAATTAAAGAACTTCTTGATGATCCTAAATTTATTGCTCTTGATGCATTTTTTACACCCGTAAGAGAAGCAACCTATGATATTGAAAAAGTTTTATTTGAAGATAATCCTGATTATGAAAAAGTAGTTTTAACTGTAGCAACTGATGGGCAAATCACACCTAATGAAGCTTTTCAAAATGCTTTAGAAGCTATGTATAAACAATTATCAGTATTTGATAAGATTACTAATGTTAGAAGTATGATCAAAAATCAAGCAACGAGTAATGAATTAGAAAATACAAAATTATTACAAAATATCACAGATTTAAATTTAAGTGCAAGAAGCTATAATTGCCTCGAAAAGGCAGGAATAGTTTACATAGGAGAACTTGCTTTAATGAGTGTAAATGAACTAGCAGGACTTAAAAATTTAGGTAAAAAATCTCTTGATGAAATTAAAAATATTATGGAGAGTATAGGTTTTCCTGTGGGAACTTCTAAGCTTAGCGATAATAAAGAAATACTTAAAAATAAAATCGCAGAATTAAAAGCACAAAACGAAGGATAAAAGAATGAGACATAAACATGGATATAGAAAACTTGGCAGAACTTCATCTCATCGTGCTGCCTTATTAAAAAATTTAACCATAGCTTTAGTTAATAGTGGCAAGATTGAAACAACCTTGCCAAAAGCTAAAGAATTAAGATCTTATATAGAAAAATTGATCACCAGAGCAAGACTTGGAGATTTTAACGCTCATAGAGTGGTCTTTGCTTCTTTACAAGATAAAAACGTTACAAATAAACTAGTCACAGAAATTGCTCCAAAATTTAAAGATCGCAATGGTGGATACACAAGAATTATTAAAACAAGAATACGCCGCGGTGATGCTGCTGAAATGGCTTTTATTGAATTTGTAGCTTAATATCCTAGCCTTGCTAGGATTTATCTTTTTATTTTTTTTAAAAAATAAAAAAAGCTTCAAATATTATCTTAAATAAAAATTAAATTCATTTATTTTAAAAAGCCTTGCTAAAAATTCAACTACTTATGCTAATATAGTCATTTTAATTTTAATTTCTAAGGATATGATATGCAAGAAAATACTCGTTTGAGTATAGCTATACAAAAATCAGGTAGACTTTCAAAAGAATCTATAGATCTGCTCTTAAAATGTGGGATTAAAATGCATATCCATGAACAAAGTTTAATTGCTTTTTCTACAAATTTACCTATAGATATTTTACGCGTTAGGGATGATGATATCCCTGGACTTATTTTTGATGGGGTTGTAGATTTAGGAATTATAGGAGAAAATGTTTTAGAAGAAAATGAACTTGAACGTCAATCTTTAGGCGAAAATCCAAATTATAAATTATTAAAAAAATTAGATTTTGGTTTTTGTCGTCTTTCTCTTGCCTTACCTCAAAATAAAAAATTTGATAATTTAAAAGATTTTGAAGGCTTAAGAATAGCTACTTCTTATCCACAACTTTTAAGACGTTTTATGAAAGAAAATCATATAAATTACAAAAATTGTATGCTAACAGGTTCAGTTGAAGTAGCTCCAAGATCTAATTTAGCTGATGCAATTTGCGATCTGGTTTCAAGTGGTGCAACTTTACAAGCCAATAACCTTAAAGAAGTTAAAGTAATCTACCAATCGCGTGCTTGTTTAATCCAAAAAGAAAGTGTTCTAAGTAAAGAAAAACAAGCTTTAGTAGATAAAATTATGCTACGCGTTTCAGGAGTTATGCAAGCAAAAGAATCAAAATACATTATGCTACATGCCCCAAAAGAAAAACTTGATAAAATCCAATCTTTATTACCAGGAGTTGAAAAACCGACCATTTTGCCTTTAGCGCATGATGAAAAAAATGTAGCTTTACACATGGTAAGTAAAGAAAATCTTTTTTGGGAAACTATGGAAGCCTTAAAAGAAGAAGGGGCGAGTTCCATTTTAGTTTTACCTATAGAAAAAATGTTAAAGTGAGTCAAAAATGCAAATTTTAATTTATGATAATTTAAATCAAAAACAAAAAGAAGAAGCTTTAAAACGTCCAGCTATAAAAGCACAAGATGAAATCACAAAAATAGTAAGTTCTATCATTAAAGAAGTCCAAAAACAAGGTGATGAAGCTTTAATCAATCAAGCTTTAAAATTTGATAAAGCTAAAATTACAAATATCGCAATCACTCAGGAAGAAATCCAGCAAGCAAGTACACGCTTGGATCAAGACTTAAAAGAAGCAATTTTAGTAGCTTATAACAATATAAAGAAATTTCATGAAGCACAAATCCCTCATGATATTTCTCTTGAAACTACTAAAGGGGTTAAATGTGAAGTTTTAACACGTCCTATAGAAAAGGTAGGACTTTATATACCAGGTGGATTAGCACCTTTATTTTCAACTGTTTTAATGCTTGCTATTCCTGCAAAAATTGCCCAGTGTGAAAAAATTGTTTTAGCAAGTCCTGCAAAAATCCATGATGCTGTACTTTTTTGTGCCCAACTTTGCGGTGTAGATGAAATTTATCAAATGGGTGGCGCAGGAGCTATAGCAGCTTTAGCTTATGGAACACAAAGTGTTACAAAAGTAGATAAAATTTTTGGTCCAGGCAATGCCTTTGTTACTGAAGCTAAACGTCAAGTTAGTAATGATATTAATGGAGTAACCATTGATATGCAAGCAGGTCCTAGCGAGGTTTTAGTCATAGCTGATGAAAAAGCTAATGTGGAATTTGTAGCCAGTGATTTATTATCTCAAGCTGAACATGGAGCAGATTCTCAAGTTATTTTAATATGCTTAAGTGAAGACTTTGCTAAAAAAGTAAGCAAACAAATTGATGAGCAAATTCAAAAACTTCCAAGATATGAACTTGCAAGCAAAAGTATTAATCATTCAAGAATTATTATTGCTAAAGATTTAAAACAAGCATTAGAAATTTCTAATGCTTATGCCCCAGAACATTTAATCATACAAACTCAAAATCCACGTGAACTTTTAAAAGATGTTAAACATGCAGGATCAATATTTTTAGGAGCTTATTCTCCAGAATCTATGGGAGATTATGCAAGCGGGACTAATCATGTTTTACCAACTTATGGTTTTACTAAAACCCATTCTAGCTTAGGTTTAGCTGATTTTAGTAAAAGAATGACAGTACAAGAACTTAATAAAGAAGGTTTTTTAGCCTTAAGTAAAAGTGTTACAATTTTAGCTCAAAATGAGTGTTTACAAGCACACAAAAATGCAGTAACTTTTCGTTTAAAGAGTTTAAAATGAGTCAAAAAATTCTTTTTATTGATAGAGATGGAACCTTAATAAAAGAACCAAAAAATGACTTTCAAGTTGATTCTCTTGAAAAATTATATTTTGAAAAAGATGCTATTCCTGTGCTTTTAAAGCTTAAAAATTTTGGTTTTAAATTTGTTATGGTAAGCAATCAAGATGGTTTAGGAACCCATAGCTTCCCACAAAAAACATTTCAAAACCCTCATGAAAAAATGCTAGATATTTTACAAAGTTGTGGGATAGAATTTCAAGATATTTTTATTTGTCCGCATTTTGAACATGAAAATTGTACATGTAGAAAACCAAAAACGGGTTTATTAGAAGAATATATCAAACACCAGCTTTATGATAAAGAACAAAGTTTTGTTATAGGTGATAGAGATAGTGACATAAACTTAGCTTCAAATTTAGGTATACGTGGTTTAAAATATGGTATTTTAACCTGGAAAGATATAGAAAATGAAATTTTAAGCTCTTTTAGAAGTGCAAATTATGAAAGAACCACCAAAGAAACAAAAATCAGAGTAAAAGTGTGTTTAAACGGTGGAAAAATAGATATTCATACAGGTATTGATTTTTTTGATCATATGTTAGAACAAATTGCCATACATGCTAATATAGGACTTGAAATTTTTTGTAAAGGTGATTTAGAAATTGATGAACACCATAGTGTTGAAGATGTAGCCTTAGCACTTGGTACTTGCATTAAAAAAGCTTTAGGAGATAAAATAGGTATTGCAAGATATGGTTTTTGTTTACCTATGGATGAATGTTTAGCAAGTTGTGCGATTGATTTTTGTAATCGTCCTCATTTAATTTATAAAGCAAAATTTAAAAAATCCCACCTAGGAGCCTTAAGCACAGAAATGATAGAACATTTTTTTTATTCTCTAAGCTATACTATGGGAGTAAGTTTACATTTAAAAGTAAAAGGTAAAAATGAACATCATAAAGCCGAAGGACTTTTTAAAGCTTTTGCAAAAGCTTTAAAAATGGCAATTAAAATTGAAAGTGAAAAATTAGCCAGCTCTAAAGGGATAATATGAAAAACAAGCTTACTTTTAACGGTTTTATAGACAAACCACAGCCTACAAATACATATTTAGGATTTTATATAGATTGGGAAAAATGTTTAAAAAATAAAGATAAAATTGAAATGGCTTTAAATTATTTAAATCTGTTATTAAAAGCTAAAAAAAAACAATTACAAAGAAAAATTAAAACACTTTTTAAAGAATATCCAAAAGTTTTCAATATTTTACCTTTGTTAATTACAATTAAAAATGCTGCTAATAATAAACTATTTAACAGCCAAGGTCAAATATGTGTTATGAGTTCTTGCTTAAAAACACCATATAAAATTTATAAATTTATTCATCAAAGCAAATTATCTAAAATATTTTACAATGAAAAAATTAAAAATTTAAACGATTTTGCATTTGGAATAGAAATGGAACTTAATACCAATGCAAGAAAAAATTATAGGGGTGATAATTTTGAGAAAGAAAATCAATTTATCAATAACTAAAAAGAAAGAATTGCAAATTAATTTTAATGCTATTAAAAATAAAATTAATAATTTAAAATCATTAGATAAAAACAGTTTGTTTCAAGGAGCAATATGAAACTAATTATTATCGATACAGCTTGTGCCAATTTAGCATCTTTGAAATTTTGTCTTGATAGACTAGGCTTTAATGCTAAAATCAGCAAAGATTTAAAAGATTTAGAAAATGCAGACAAACTTTTTTTACCAGGTGTTGGAACAGCATTAAAAGCAATGAGTAATCTAGAAAATTTTAATCTAATACATTTCATTAAAAACACCAAAAAACCTTTACTTGGCATTTGTTTAGGAATGCAAATTTTAGGAGATTTTTCAGAAGAACTCGATCAAAAAACTCTAGGCATCATCCCTTTTAAAACTCAAAAATTTAAACTTGCAAAAGAATATTCTTTACCTCATATGGGATGGAATAAAATCACAAGCTCTCACCCACTCTTTAAAGGATTAAATGGAGCTTATTTTTATTTTGTACATAGTTATCATGTAGCATTAAACAACCACACTATAGCTACAAGCGAATACGGGGTGCAATTTAGCGCAAGTTTAGCAAAAAATAATTTTTATGGGGTGCAATTTCATCCTGAAAGAAGTGCTGAAACAGGAGAAATTTTAATATCAAATTTCATTAAGGATATAGCATGATAATCCCTGCACTTGACTTGATTGATGGAGAAGTAGTGCGTCTTGTCAAAGGTGATTATAAACAAAAAAAAGTATATAAATATCATGCTTTAGAAAAATTTAGAGAATACGAAAATGCAGGAGCAACCTGGCTTCATTTAGTAGATTTAAACGGGGCAAAAAATCCAAACAAAAGACAACTTAGCTTAATAAAAAAATTAGCCGCTCAAGTTAATGTCAATTTACAAGTAGGTGGTGGAATTCGCACCAAAGAAGAAATAAAAGCCTTACTTGATTGTGGAGTAAAACGTGTAGTAATTGGCTCTTTAGCGATTACAAATCCTAAACTTTGTATTGACATGTTAGAACACTTTGGAAATGAAGTTATTGTTTTAGCACTTGATACAATTTTAAAAGAAGATTATATGATAGCTATTAATGCTTGGCAAGATACTAGTGATAAAAAACTTTTAGAAGTTTTAAAATTTTATAATACCAAAGGTTTAAAACACATACTTTGTACTGATATTTCAAAAGATGGTACCATGCAAGGAAGCAATACTACACTTTATAAACTCATACACAAAAACTTTCCTAACATTCATACTCAAGCAAGTGGAGGTGTAGCAAGCTTAGAAGACCTTAAAAAACTAAAAGGTGTTTGTAGCGGGATTATTGTAGGCAAAGCTTTACTTGATGGAATTTTTAGCGTAGAAGAAGGGATAAAATGCTTACAAAACGCATAATTGCATGTTTAGATGTAAAAGATGGTAGAGTGGTAAAAGGAACACAATTTAAAAATCATAAAGATATGGGAGATATTATAGAACTTGCAAAATATTATTCTCAAAATGGCATTGATGAACTTGTATTTTATGATATTAGTGCTAGTGCTAAAAAAGAACGTATTTCAAGAGAATGGGTAAGCAAAGTAGCTAAAAATATTAATATCCCTTTTTGTGTAGCAGGAGGGATTAAAAGCGAAGAAGATGCAGCAGAACTTTTAGCCCATGGAGCAGATAAAATTTCTATTAATTCTCCTGCTTTAAATGATCCATATCTTATCACACGTTTAGCAAAAAGTTTTGGTGTACAATGTGTTGTAGTAGGGATTGATAGCTTTAAAGATAAAAATGGAAATTTAAAAGTTTTTCAATACACAGGTGATGAAAACACTAGCAAACATAGTGGAAAATATACACTTGAATGGATTAAAGAAGTACAAGATTTGGGTGCTGGAGAAATAGTACTAAACATGATGAATCAAGATGGTCTTAAAAATGGCTATGATTTAGAACAATTAAAAATAGGAAAAAAAGAATGCAAAGTACCCTTAATTGCAAGTGGTGGAGCAGGCAAAATGGAACACTTTTTAGAAGCTTTTAAGATTGGAATTGATGGAGCTTTAGCAGCCTCTGTTTTTCATCAAAAAACCATTAATATTAAAGAATTAAAAAATTACTTAAAAACTCAAGGTTTAAATGTAAGGATATAAAATGCAAAATTTCCAAAGCTTAAATGAAAAAATCAATTGGGAAAAAATAAAGGGACTTATCCCTACTATCATACAAGATGCAAAAACTTGCGAAGTTTTAATGTTAGGTTTTATGGATAAAAAAGCTTTAGAAAAAAGTTTAGAAAATAAAAAAGTTGTATTTTTTTCACGTAGTAAAAATCGCCTTTGGATGAAAGGTGAAAAAAGTGGGAATTTTTTAAATATCATTGATTTAAGTCTTGATTGTGATAATGATACACTTTTAATTTTAGTCAATCCCATAGGTCCTACTTGCCATTTAAACAATATTTCTTGCTTTGAAAAACTATCTAAAAATGCAGACTTTGTCTTTTTAGCTAGACTGGAAAAACTTATAAATTCACGTAAAAATGCTGATGAAAACACTTCTTACACTGCAAAACTTTTGAAAAGTGGTACTAAACGTATCGCACAAAAAGTAGGTGAAGAAGGTGTTGAAACTGCCTTAGCAGCAACTATTAAAAACAAAGATGAACTTATTTGTGAAGCGGCTGATTTAATATATCATTTAAGTGTTTTACTTGCTGATGCGAATTTAAGTTTTTCAGATATTATTGCTAAACTTAAAGAAAGACACAAAGAATAAATTTTTATTGCAATATTTTTAAAAATTTACAAATCAAAAAAATAAGAAAATTGTACATATATAATAAAAGCCTATTTGAGGCTTTTATTTGCTAATGTAAAGCCTCATTAAGTTTAACTGCCTTTTTATTTAAACTTACTATCATTGCACCACTAATAGAATCTTGGCGGAAATGAAGCCCATTTAATCCTTTAAGCTCAATACCCTTATAAATGTCTTTACTAAAATCAAAACAAGGATTAAGTTTAACAAGATCCTCACGATCTTTAAGTAAAAATTTAGTACCTTCTAAAACTGCAATACCTGCATCTACTATACAATTATCTCCCAAAGGAATGCCTGTAACTGAATTAGCCCCCAAAAGACAAGCTTTACCCACACTTATAGCATTTCCACTTGTTCCACTTAAAACGCCTAAAATTGAAGCCCCTCCACCTATATCAGAACCTTCACCCACAATAGCACTTGAACTAATGCGTCCTTCAACCATACAAGCACCTGTTGTACCTGCATTAAAATTCACATAAGATGCTCCTGGCATTACAGTTGTACCAGCAGCTAAACAAGCACCCATTCTTACTTTAGAACTTTCTAAAATTCTTGTATTATCCTCAGGAATAATATGAGCTAAAAATTGTGGAAATTTATCAACAAAATCAATTTTTGGATATTGATTACTCATTTTTAAACGCATTTCATTTTCTCTTAAATATTCTAATTCAAAGGGTTTATTATCACTCCATGCTACATTACTTAAAAGTCCAAAAGCACCATTGAGATTTAAACTTCTTAAAGGAACCTTTTTAGTGGAAAGTAAATAAAGCTTTAAATAAACACTCTCAACACTTAAAGGTTCTTTATCTTCAAAAAGACACACAAAAGCAAACTCATCATCTTTAAATTTATCTTTAACAATTTTTAAAAGATCTATATTTTGATGCCCTTCTTCTTCTAAAAAAGGTTTAAAACATGAAAGCGCAAAATCAATATCCTCTAATTTTAAAACCTGAACAAATTCACTTGCATTAAAATCAATCTTTATCCCTCTTAACATAAAAGCTTCAAGCATAATAGCTGCTGATCCAAAGTTTTGCTCATAATTTATTAAAGCAAAACTAGCTTGCAAGATTTTATTCTTATTAAGCTGACCTCTATCAAGCCTTGCTATACCAAAAGCCTTGGGCTTTTTATATCCACTTTTTTGCTCGATTTGTTTAACTAAAAGTAAAAAATCCTCTTTAGTACTAATCATTTTATTTTCCTCAAAATAATAAATTTAATGTGAAGAACAAGCACTTTTTCCATTCATCACAGGTTGAATAGCAGAATTATCACCGCCACCTTCATTATTAACCCTTTCTATAAAAGTCCAAATTTTTTCAGCTGCCATTAAATACCGTTTAGAGCTGATACTTTCAGGATGATAAAAACTTACAGGTCTACCTTCATCTCCTCCTTCCCTTATTATCATTTCAATAGGAATTTGTGCTAAAACCTCGCTTTTGTAAGCCTCAGCCATAGCCAAAGCTGTACCTTTACCAAAAATATCATATTCTTTACCATTATCAGGACATAAAAACCCACTCATATTTTCAATAACACCAGCAATAGGAATATGAAGCTTATTAAACATATCTAAAGCTCTTTTATTATCATCTAAAGATACAATTTGAGGGGTACTTACACACACACCAGCAGTAATTGGAATACTTTGAGCAGAAGTGATTTGCGCATCACCTGTTCCTGGAGGCATATCTAAAAACAATACATCAAGTTCAGGCCAAATCACATCAGCCAGTAATTGTTCAATAGCTTTCATAATCATAGCTCCACGCCACATAAGCCCTTGTCCTTCTTCAATTAAAACCCCCATACTCATCATATAAATGCCATGAGTTAAAATAGGTTTTAATCTTTGACCTATAACTTCGGGTTGAGTTTTAGTTTCACCCAACATCCTTGGAATATTTGGCCCATAAATATCAGCATCTAAAACCCCTACTCTTTTACCCATTTTAGCCATAGAAATAGCTAAATTTACCGTAGTTGTAGATTTACCTACCCCTCCTTTTCCACTTGAAACCATAATAAAATTTTTAACTTGTGGAACAATATTTTTACCGCTTCTTGAATTACTTTTTTCTTCAGGAATTTTTGGAGCAATAATATTTAATTGTATATTCTTTAAATTTAAACTTGATAAAGCTTTTTGAGCATTTTGACGAATTTCATTTGCTACTTCAGGATTTGCTGAAACAATTTGTATATCAATACTTACATTATCATTTTCAATTTTAATATCTTTTACGAAATTAAAACTCACTATATCTTTTTCAAAACCAGGATATTTTACTTCTTGTAATTTTTTTAAAATTTCTTCTTTCATTATTTTCCCCATAATTTTTTAAAATCAATTTTACTAATAAAATTATAAAATTTAGCTTTTTATAAGTGTATAATATGGTAACATTACACAAACTAACTATACCAAAATTAGGATCAAAATAAAGTGAATAAAATTAGTCTTATTATGCTAGCAGCTGGCAATTCTACTCGATTTAACACTGGTGTAAAAAAACAATTTTTACGACTTGGGTGTGATCCGCTTTGGCTTTATGCAACAAAAAATTTAAGCTCTTTTTATAATTTTGATAAAATTATTATCGCTTCAAATGATATTACTTATATGAAAAAATTTGCCAAAAATTATGAATTCGTAGAAGGGGGTAATACTCGTGCACAATCTTTAAAAAAAGCCTTAGAACTTGTTGAAAGTGAATTAGTAATGGTAAGCGATGTTGCAAGAGTATTAATCAGTAAAAACCTATTTAAACGCTTAATTGAAAACATAGACAAAGCAGATTGCATTACTCCTGCTTTAAAAATAACAGATACAACCCTTTTTGATAATCAAGCCCTACAAAGAGAAAAAATCAAACTTATTCAAACTCCTCAAATTTCTAAAACTAAATTGCTTAAAAAAGCCCTTAATCAAAATTTAGATTTTACAGATGATAGTACTGCAATAGCAGCTATAGGAGGAAAAATTTGGTACATAGAAGGGGAAGAAAGTGCGAGAAAACTCACCTTTAAAGAAGATTTAAAAAACTTTGATTTACCTAAACCTAGTTTTGAAATTTTTAATGGCAATGGTTTTGATGTCCATGAATTTGGAGAGAATCGACCCTTGCTTTTAGGCGGTATACAAGTACATGCTAGCATGGGTTTAAAAGCACACAGCGATGGAGATGTTTTAGCACACTCTTTAACTGATGCCATCTTAGGTGCAGCAGGACTTAAGGATATAGGCGAACTCTATCCTGATACGGATATGAAATTTAAAAATGCTAATTCTATGCAACTTTTAAAACAAGCTTACGATAAGGTAAAAGAAGTAGGCTTTGAGCTTGTTAATATAGACATTTGCATAATCGCACAAACACCTAAACTCAAAGATTTTAAAGAAGCTATGCAAACAAATATAGCAAATACTTTAAATATTGATGAATTTAGAGTTAATATTAAAGCTACCACAACAGAAAAATTAGGTTTTATTGGTAGAGAGGAAGGAATAGCTGTACTTAGCAGCGCAAATTTAAAATATTTTGATTGGACAAAATTATGAAAGTTTTAATTATAGAAAATGAAATTTATTTAGCACAAAGCATTAGTATTAAATTAAGTGACGTAGGATATCATTGTGAAATTATTAGCTCATTTGATGAATATAATCATGAAAAATATTATGATATTATACTACTTTCTACTAATACTAATAATTTTTTAAAGGCTGTGACAGAATTTAAACATAGTATTATTATTTTACTTATTTCTTATATCAGCACAGATACTGTTTCAAATCCTTTAAAATTAGGTGCTAGTGATTATATTCAAAAGCCTTTTATGATAGAAGAATTAATCAGAAAAATTAAACACTATCAAGATTTTAGAAAACTTTCAATCCTTAATGAAGCTTATCGTAATTATATTAAATCTCGACTAGAAACAGTTAAAATTGCTGAATATAATTATAAAAAATTAAAACTTCCTTTAATTTTAAAATCTAATAAACAAAGCAGTGCAGATGCTTTTGTGTTTAATTATATTAATGAATACAATATTACTCTTTCTTTTATAGATTTAACCATTACCAATGCAGTAGAAAAAGCTATAAAACTTCCTACAGAAAACAATCTTTTATTTTTAAGTAATTTTCAAGCTTTAAAAGCGGTAGAAAGGGAAAAACTTTTAGATTTTATACAAAATAAAAATGTTATTTTACATACTAATTCAAATACAGATGATTTAAATTTTCATTGCATCAATTTAAATGATAATGAAAAAAATATAGACAGTAATGAAATTTTAACTATAGATGAATATGTAAAATATATTATTATAAACTATCAAAATATCTTTCCAGATACAGATCTTTCAAAAAAGTTAGGCATTTCACGTAAATCTTTATGGGAAAAAAGGAAAAAATATGAAATCAGTAAAAAAAAATAAAAGCATTAAGATAGATCAAAATGAATTTGGGATTTTTTCTTTAATCAAAGAAGGTTTACTTGGCACTTGTACTCATTTAATGGATGAAAAAGAAGTAAAAGAAATAGTAAAAACTGGTAAATTTAAAGGAGAAAGCTTCCCTTATCCTTTAAGTTTTACTCCAAAAAATGAAGACACTTTACACAATATTAAAAGTGGTACTCAAATTGATCTTATATTAAAAGAAGAAATAGTTGGACATATAGAATTTAAAACTAAATTTAAAAATAATAAAAATTTTTCTGATATTTTTAGCCCTAACACTTGCTCATTAGAAGATATGGGCGCAACTTATATAAGTGGAGAAATAGAAATTTATCATTCTCCAATCCAAGAAATAAAAGCAAATTTTCAAGAAGTTAAAAACAATCTTAATGCTCAAAAAATTACTGCTATAGTTTCAAGTTTTGATCCTTTACATAGAGCTCATGAAAGAATGTTTCGTTGGACTATAGATAAAGCAGATTTAGTTGTCCTTTTTCTAATAGAATCTTATGAAAACAATGGTTTAGATTTTACACTTAAAGAAACTTATTTAAGAAATTTTATACAAAATTATTTACCGCCAGATAGAATTTTTATTTTTCCTTTAAAAGATATTAATATTTTTCATGCTCATTTAAACCCTGGCTTAGAAAGCATTATTGCAAAAAGTTTAGGTTGTACCAAACTCGTTGTAATGCAAAATCATACAGGACTTGGAATGTTTTATGATCATAACCAACCCAAAACCATACTTGATGATTTTTCTAAAGATTATGGTATAGAAGTCATTGTTTTACCCGAATTTGTATTTTGTGATCAATGCCGTATGATTGTTAGTACAAGATCTTGTCCACATGGTTCCCACCATCATTTACATTATAATTCTCAATCTTTAAAAGATTTATTAAGAGCAGGTATTATTCCTCCAGCAATTTTTATGCGTAAAGAAGTATCAAGTATCATTTTAGCTTCTCTTTTTCCAAATAGATTAAAAAATATGCAAAAAATGTATAATGAACTTTTTTCAACTAATGGAATTTTAGAGTATAAAAATGATGAAGAATTTTATCAAAAACTTTTAGAAATTCATCAAATGTCTTATATGGTGTAATCATGCAAAAATTATTTTTAACCTTTTTTTATTCAGGTTGCACAAAAAAAGCAAGTGGGACTTTTGGAACTATTGCGGCTTTAATTCCAGCTTTTTTCATACTCAAATACTTAGGAATTAGTACTTTATTTTTACTTAGTATTTTAATTTTTATTATAAGTATTCGCATCATAGATGATTATGAAAAACAAACAGGTATTCATGATGATAAGCATATTGTTATTGATGAAGTTGCAGGGGTTTTTCTAGCTTGTGCCATTGCCGCAAGTGCTGAAAACTCAATCATTAATTTTATCATGGCTTTTATTTTATTTAGATTTTTTGATATTACAAAACCTTCTTTAATTGGAAAAATAGATAAAAAAGTCAAAGGTGGATTAGGAGTTATGCTTGATGATATGCTAGCAGGATTATTTGCTGGTTTATTAAGTAGCATAATTTATGGATTTTTAATACGATTTAATCTTTTAATATGGGATATTAAGCTAGAAGATTTATTTTGAAATTTTTCTTAAATTAATTAAATTTTAAATTTTATTCTTATATAATTTAGTCTTTAATTTAAAAAAAGGAAAATATAAATGGCAAACCATAAATCTGCTGAAAAAAGAGCAAGACAAACTATTAAAAAAACAGAAAGAAATAGATTTTATAGAACAAGACTTAAAAATCTTACCAAAGCAGTAAGAGAAGCTGCTGCAAATGGAGATAAAAATACTGCAAATGAAGCTTTAAAAATAGCAAATAAAAGTATTCATGCTATGGTAAGTCGTGGTTTTCTTAAAAAACAAACAGCATCAAGACGTGTAAGTCGTTTAGCCCTTTTAGTAAATAAAATTGCATAATTTTTTATCATTTTAATGTTAATTAGTAAATTAGATCCTTTTTTAAAACGCTTTGAAGAATTAAATTCTCTTCTTAGTAAAACTGATATCATTAATGATATCAGTAAAATGACTGCACTTTCTAAAGAACAAAAAAATTTAGAACCTATTGTTTTAAAAACTAAAGAATACTTAAAAACCATACAAAATATAGAAGAAAATAAAGCTTTAATCAATGATTTTGAACTTGGAGAACTTGCAAAAGAAGAATTAAAAATTCTTGAAGAAACTAAAATCCAGCTTGAAAAAGAACTCAAAATCTTATTAATCCCCAAAGATCCTAATGATGAAAGAAATATTTTTCTTGAAATTCGAGCAGGCACAGGTGGAGATGAAGCCTCTTTATTTGTAGGAGATCTTGTAAAAGCTTATGCAAAATATGCTGAAAATCGTGCTTATAAACTTGAAATTGTAAGTTCTAGTGAAGGAAGTGTTGGAGGATTTAAAGAAATCATTATGCTTATTAAAGGTGCGGGTGCTTATTCAAGATTAAAATACGAAGGTGGCACACATAGAGTTCAACGTGTCCCTCAAACAGAATCTCAAGGTCGTGTACACACTTCTGCTATTACTGTAGCAGTAATGCCAGAAGTTGATGATATAGAAATTCAAATTAATCCCAACGATCTTAAAATTGATGTGATGCGTTCTTCAGGACATGGTGGACAAAGCGTCAATACCACAGATTCAGCTGTTCGCATTACCCATATACCTACAGGTATAGTAGTGGTAAATCAAGATGGAAAAAGTCAACATAAAAATAAAGAAAGCGCCATGAAAGTTTTAAAAGCAAGACTTTATGAAATGCAAGAAAACGAAAGATTAGCTCAAGAAAGTCAAGCAAGAAAATCTCAAGTAGGTAGTGGAGACAGAAGTGAGCGTATACGCACTTATAATTTTCCACAAAATCGTATTAGCGATCATCGTATTAATCTTACTTTGTACCGCTTAGATGCTATTATGGAAGATGGGCTTTTTGATGAAATTATAGAACCTTTAATCGCTCATTATCAAGCCCAATCTTTACAAAAAGAAAATTTATAATTTTAAAAATATTAAGATTTATGTGGAAATTGATGGGGATTCTTAGAACCTACATGAGTTATATTACCATTTTCTATATCATAAGCTTGACCAAAACCTTTAACAAAACGACCCTTTCCAAACTCAAGCTTAACTAAATGAAAATCAAGCATTGTACGTATAGTTTTAATACCACCTTGAGCTCCTGTTTGCCTTTCAAATTCATCATAAATCTTATCAAATTGTTCACCACGCTCTAAAAAACTTGCATTAGCCCTATAACGCAATCTTTTACGTAATATCACAGATGCTGCCTTGCTCTCATCTTCTAAAAACATTATTTCTATATTATTTGGATTATCTTTAATATTATTAAAATGCTCGCTTACTTCACTAATATAAATATAATTTCCCCACTGAGTGCTTATAAAAGGTGCATATGAGCAAACAACTTCACCTTGTGCATTTAAAGTTGCTAAAGATACAGAATTAAAACTTAACATAAAATCATTAAATTCTTTCTCTATAGCATTAAAATTTTGTTCACTCTTTGCACCCATACAAAGAGATATAATAGTATCTTTTATGGTGTTTTCATCTGCTTTTTTAGGAAATTCTATACGCAAATTTTCATTGTTATTATAAACAATATCCAAGCCATTAAAATCAACACTCTTTAAAAAAACATCTTTAAGATCATTGATGCCGCCAAATTTTTTACAAAGATCTATTAAATTAGATTTGTGATGATCATTCATATGAGAAATAATACTTTCAAAATTCATTATTTAGCCTTTCTTAGTTTTAAAATAAAATTCCAATATAAAAATGGTATCAATTATCAAATTAAAAAGGACTTAAATAATAAATAAATTATTATTTTAACAAAAATTTATACTAAATTAAGTGAATAAAGGATAAATTTCAATTTAAATTATAATGATATAAATTATCATATTCATTTTATTTAAGGAGTTATTTTGCAACAAAATACAAAGGTTTTAAAATTGTCTTTGTTGATATTTTTAAGCACAACATATGTAAATTCTCAAGAATTAAATGAAAGTATTAATTTACAAAAAGTTGTTGTAAGTGCAACAGGCTTTGAACAAGATGCAGATAAGAATTTACGCAATACCATTATCATTGATGGTAAAGATTTACAAAAAAAAGGATTTAATACCTTAGAGCAAGCTTTAGAAAGAATTGCAAATATTAGTTTTGTCAATTTTGGATTAGGTCGCAATATAGATATGCGTGGGCAAGGAAATAAAGCTAATATAGCCGTAAAAGTTATGGTTGATGGACGTAGTATTAATTTACTCGATAATTCTCATGGTATAACACCTTTACAAAGTATCAATTTAAATAATATAGAACGCATAGAAATTATACCTGGAGGTGGTTCTGTTTTATATGGAAATGGTACAAGAGGCGGGGTAATTCATATCATTACAAAAAAACAAAAAGCAGACTCTTTTGCCATTAATTTTAAAAACAATAATTATGATGATGATAAAATTAGTGGTGATTTAGGTTTTGATGGGACTAAAAAAATCAATGAAAATCTAGCACTAAATTTTAATATACAAGGATTTTATCATAAAGGATATCAAGAAGGTTATAGTCAAAAAGGTTATTTTATCAACACAAAAACTTATATAAATACTACTAATGATGCTACTATAAGCTTAATTTATAATTATTTTAAAAGTAAAGATACTAGTAGCGGATACTTAACAAAAGCACAAATACAAAAAAATCCAACTCAAAAAGGCGATAGTGATAATATCTCACAAACTTATAAGCCTGAAATTGCTTTAAATTATCATTATTATTTTAATGACATATGGGAATTTGATTTAGAAACTTTTTGGCAAAACCAAAAAATAAAATATCTTAAAGATATATCTACAATAAATTATAAAAGTTTAAATGTTCCTATATATCAAAACGGAAGTGGTTTTGAAGATACACTCACAGGTATTAATTTAAAAAATAAACTCCATTATACTGATAATTCTTATTTTATTTTTGGCTACGAATTTGCAAATCATGATGCAAAAAGAAAAAATATTATCCACTATGATATCAATCAAGTCTCATTTACAATGAATCATACTATGACAACACTCATGGATATGAATAAACTAAGTCATTCTGTTTTTGCACTTGATTCTCATGCATTAAATGATATTTTAAACCTTTTAACTGGAATAAGATATGAATATAGTCTTTATAATACAAATAAAAACTATACAAGCAATATGACCCTATTGAAAAAATATAAAAATAATAATGAATTTTTTAATACAGAGGATATAAGCCATAATTTCGCTTTTGAACTCACTCCTAATTTTCAATACTCAAATACAGGAAAATTTTATATCAAATATGAAAGAGGTTTTATTTCACCTACTCCTGCACAATTTATCAATAAAGATCAAAAAACTCAAAAATACTATACTGCTAATTTAGATTCTGAAATCTTTGATACCTTTGAATTAGGTATAGAAGATTTTTGGTGGGATTTTTATGGTTTTAATTTAACTTTATTTTACACTTTAAGTAAAGATGAAATTGCTTATCTTGGAAATCCACATGCTACAAATGGAGCATTTTGGAAATATTATAATATAGATCAAACACGCCGTTTAGGAATAGAATTAAACCTTAATCAAAATTTTTTAGATGATATATTAATCTTTAAAGAAAGTTTAACTTATCTTGACGCTACAATTTCTAAAGGTGTTAATAAAAATCTTAAAATTCCTTATGTTTCTAAAATAAAAGCTAGTGCTGGAATTGAATACAGCTGGAGTAAAAATTTATCAAGCTTTATAGATTTAACTTATTTTTCTAGAGCAAAAGATGGAGGAATTATAGATGAAAAAACAGGAAAAATGTCTAAAAATTCTTGGATAAAAGATTATTTTTTAACAGATATAGGCATCAATTATAATTATAAAAATTTACAATTTTTAGCAGGCATTAGAAATCTTTTTGATAAAAAATATTATACCTATCAAGATAGCATTAATGATCAATATTTACCTGGAAATGGCAGAAATTACTATGTTGAATTTAAATATACATTCTAAAAATTTAATCATTTTAGGACTTTTTCTAGCCTATATTATTAGCTGTTTTACTGCACTTTGCTTAGGAGATGAAAATTTAAATCCTAAACAACTTTTTTCTTATATTTTTGGAGAAGATGAAATTTTACGCCAAATCATAATCCATGGACGCTTACCTCGCATCATAATGGCTATTTTAATTGGAATGCTCTTAGCTAGTAGTGGGGCTATTACTCAAAATGTATTTTCAAATCCTATAGCAGACCCTTATATCATAGGCATAGCTTCTGCAGCAACCTTTGGCGCAGTATTAGCATATTTATTAAAATTAGCTGATTATTATTATGGAATTATAGGCTTTATTTGTTCTGCCCTTTTTGCATTAATGGTATTTAAAATTTCTTCTAAAGCTTCTATAGCTAGTTTACTTATCATAGGCATAGCCACTTCATCTTTTTTAGGTGCTTTTACTTCTTTTTTTACCTATCTTATAGGAGAAGATTCTTTTAAAATAGTAGCTTGGCTTATGGGAAATATAGGAGTAGCCTCTTGGTTTCATGTAAAAATACTGATTTTACCACTACTATTTTGCTTGCTTTATTTTTATGCTCACAAAAATGAATTAAACATACTTTTAAGCGGGGATGATGAAGCTAAAAATTTAGGAGTTAATGCTCAAAAATTAAAAATCAATTTACTTATTGTCTCATCTTTGGCTGTATCATTTGCAGTTGCTTTTACAGGACTTATAGCCTTTGTTGGGCTGATTATACCTCATATTATAAGACTTGTATTAAAAAATTATGACAATGCTTTAGTAATACCATTTTGCACTATACTTGGAGGACTTTTTTTATTAATTTGTGATACCTTAGCAAGAACTCTTATAGCTCCTGTACAAATTCCTATAGGAGTTTTAACTGCATTTTTTGGAGCCCCTATATTTTTATATTTAGCTTTAAGGGCTAGGAGATTTTTATAATGCTAAAAATAGACAATTTAAATTTTTCCTATTATAAAAAAAACTTACTTAAAAACATTAATTTAGAACTTAAAAGTCAATCTTTTATTGGTATTTTAGGTCCTAATGGATCAGGAAAAAGTACACTTTTAAAACTCATGCTTAAAAACTTAAAACCTGATTCAGGAGAAATAAGTTTTTTTAATACCAACATACAGCAATTTTCCCTTAAAGAATTTTCTAAAATTTGTGGTTTTGTCCCTCAAAATTCAGGATTAAATACACCATTAAAAGTAATAGATATACTTTTAATGGGAAAATATATTCATTTAAAACATACTTTTAGCTCTTATACTCAAGAAGATATTTTAGAAATTACAGAATTTTCAAAACACTTCAAACTTGAAAATTTCTTAGAAAGAAATGTACTTTCTTTAAGTGGAGGAGAATTCCAAAGAGTACTTTTAGCAAGAGCCTTATTAAAAAAACCAAAAATTCTCTTTTTAGATGAAGCCACTTCAGCACTTGATTTAAACTATGCTATAGAACTTTTAAGCCTTTGTGAAAAATTAATCAAAGAAAAAAACATAACCGTCATTGCTATTTTACATGATTTAAATTTAGCTTCTATATTTTGCGATAAAATAATTTTTCTAAAAGAAGGAAAAATTCAATATTTTGGAACAAGTAAAGAACTCTTTACTAAAGAAATTTTAAAAGAAATTTATAATTTAAATTGTGAAATTATCTATAAAAATTCTAAACCTTATATCTTAATTTTAAAGGAGTAAAAATGAAAAAAATTTTAATTATAATAGGTTTATTTTTAACCCTATTACAGGCTAAAGAACGCCTTGTAGTTCTTGATCCTGCAAGTATAGAAACCCTTTTTATGTTACATGCAAATGATCAAATTGTTGGTATAGCAAACTTGCAACATGCAAACATCTATCCTCAAGATAAAAGCTCAAAGCTTACAAGTGTTGGAACTTTTTCAAATCCTTCTCTTGAAAAAATCATCTCTTTAAAACCCACTTTAGTTATTCTTAGTTCTTATTCTTTAAATTTAGAAGAAGGACTTAAAAATTTTGGCATCAAAAGTATTTATTTAAAGGCTCAAAATCTCAATGAAATAAAAACCAATATACAAACTCTTGCAAAAATCACAAATAAGCAAAAAGAAGGCGAACAACTTTTAAAAGATTTTGAAGAAGGATTGGAAAAATTACGACAAAACCCTTTAAACAAAAGTGCTATTTATTTATATTCTAATCATCCACTCATGGCTTTTAATGATAATTCTTTAATCGCTGATATATTAAGAACAATAGGAATAAATAATTTAAGCCCTAAAAGTGATATAGCTCGCCCTATTATATCAGCAGAATATATCTTAGAACAAAATCCTGATTTACTGATTTTAGGTATGAATGCAAACGATAAGCTTTTAAGCATGCATACTTTGTTAAATCAAACAAAAGCAGCCAAAATGGGACAAATTTATTATAATAAAAATACAACTATACTTTTACGTTTAAGTCCAAAAATAATAGATAGAATTCAAGAGTTTAAAATGACAATAAAAAACAAAAATTTTTAACCATTCAATCTTGTTTTAAAAAATTCACAAGTTTGACAAAGTTTTTCTATGCGTTCATTTTTTTTAAAAGCTTTTTTCATCGCCTCTACATGAGGTGATTTAAGAAGCTTAATAAAATCATCCTTAAAAACATTCCCCAAATAAATATCACCTTGAGTATCCAAACAACAAGGTACTAAATTTCCATTGCTTAAAATTCCAATTTGCTCTTTTAAAGCATGACATTTACCTTTTTTATAAAAAGCTTTTTCTTTAAGATTGGGCCATTTAAAAAGTTTATCTTGATGAAGCAAAATATGCCTTTGAAGACGATTTTTAGCTAAATGTGTAAAAATTTCAACCCCAAATTCTTGAGCTAAAAATTTATAAATTTCATCATTTTCTTTAGGAGCTTTAAAATAAGCATCTAAATTCCAAAGCCTAAGATTGATAAAACTTAATTTTTTATTCTCTAAATGCTCTTTACAAAATGCTAAAATAGGTTTTAAATATTCCTTTAAAGTAAGTTTTTTTTGACTTAAAAAAGCCATTAAAGAAATATTAATTTGACGAATATTATCATATTCTAATAATAATTTAGAATTTTTAGAACTAAAATAAAAACCACTTGTAGTGATTTCTAGTTTCATTTCATAATTTTTAGCAATTTGCAAATAGTTTTCTAAATTATCCAAAAGCAAAGGATCGCCCAAAAGATGAAAGGTAAAAATTTCACTTTTATCATAAATTTGCTTAGCAAGTTTAGAAAAATTATCCACACTCATTATTCCACGCGAAGCTTTTTTTGAAGGACAAAAATCACATTTTAAACCACAAATATCACTTAATTCTATATATATTTTTTTAAATTTCATTAATACACCTAAAAATGCCTTTAAGATATTTTTAGAAAATAAATTAAAATAAGTAACATTTAATACCAATTTTATTTATTTTTTTATGATCTTACATAATTTTAAAACTTTATAAATAAAAGCTAGATTATACTTTAGTAAAGTTAAAACCTTAAAAATAAGGATTTTCATGCAAAAACTTAAAGCTAAAAAAATTCGCTCTATTATAGGTGCAAGTAGTGGAAATCTAGTAGAATGGTTTGATTTTTACATTTATGCTTTTAGCGCAACTTATTTTGCTCATGCTTTTTCCACTTCAGATAATATTATCATACAGCAAATCAATGCTTTTGGAGTTTTTGCTGCAGGATTTTTCATGCGTCCTATAGGATCTTGGCTTTTTGGATCTTTAGCTGATAAGATGGGTCGTAAAAAATCTATGCTTATTTCTATAATTTTAATGGCACTAGGATCTTTTATGATAGCAATTTTACCTAGTAAAGATATTATGGGAGATTTTGCTATCATCTTGCTTTTAATTGCAAGATTAATACAAGGACTTAGTGTGGGTGGAGAATATGGCATAGCAGCAACTTATCTTTGTGAACTTGCCACAGAAGGCAAACGTGGTTTTTATTCTTCTTTTCAATATGTAACCCTTATAGGTGGACAACTTTTAGCTGTAGCTAGTATTAGCATAATGCTTTTCTTTTTTAGTGTTGATGAAATGAAAGATTATGCTTGGAGAATACTTTTTATTATAGGAGGAATTTTAGCCCTTAGTTCACTTTTCATACGTAAAATTATGAATGAAAGCGCAACACAAATTCACAAACACGATGATAGGGGAACACTAAAAGCATTATTTAAAAATTCTTGGAAAGCTTTTTTAATGGTGCTTGGAATTACTGCAGGAGGGTCTTTAACCTTTTACACTATTACTACTTATGCTAAAACTTTCCTAGAAAATTCAGGCATGGATCAAATACTAGTTAATAATCTTTTTTTAGGTGCCTTATTTATACTTATGATCATACAACCACTTTTTGGATATATAGATGATAAAATAGGACATAAAAATTCTTTAATCATATTTTGTATTTTAGCTTTTATAGGAATTTATCCTATCTTTAATTTTATATCTAATAACGCACAAAATAATTCTTTAGCGGTATTTATCTCTTTGGTATTTTTATTTACAATTCTAAGTTTTTATACCTCAGTAGCTGGAATTTTTAAAGCCAAACTTTTTCCTGAGTATATAAGAGCTTTAGGTACAGGTTTAAGTTATGCAATTTCAAATGCCATCTTTGGAGGATCTGCACCTTGGGTTGCCTTACAATTTAAAAACGCAGGAATAGAAAAAGGTTTTTTTATTTATATAGCTGTAGTGATTTTACTCATGTTTATAGCAAGTTTATTTCTACCTAAAAAATCAGAGCTTAATTAATTTTAAAGCCTTTAAAGATAAAGTTGAAAGTGGTAAATTTTCAATTTCTTTTAAACTTTTAAATTCATATTTTTCATCTTTAAATTCTAAAACTTGATGATAAACTTTAATGCTTAATTTATATTTAGTATAACTGTGTCTAAATTGAGTTAAAAAACGCATATTTTTATGAATTTTAAACTCACCTTCGTTAAAAAAAGGAAAATTATACATACCTTTATACAACTTATTATTACTTTTTTGTACAGCAAAATTATTATCTAGTTCAAATAAAAAAAGATCTAAATTAAGTTCACCGTAAAATATTTTTTTGGCCCTAGGATAAAGCTTGGGATGAATCTTACCTTGACAAAAATCACATAAAGGACATACTCCACATTTTGGATTTTTACTTATACATATTAAAGCACCTATATCCAACAAGGCTTGGTTGTGATTAAAAGCATCATTTAAATTTAAAAGTTCTTGAGCTTTTTGTTCAAGCTCTTTCATGCTTGGGTTTTCTAAAGCAAAAAGTCTTGAAATTACACGACGTATATTAGCATCTACAAAAGAAACTTTTTGATCATAAGCAAAACAAGCAATAGCCCCTGCTGTATAAGCTCCTATCCCGTTTAACTTTTTTAAATTATTAAGTTCTTTAGGCAAATTACCCTTAAATTCAACCATACATTTTAAAGCTGCTTTTTTTAAATTTCTAGCACGAGTATAATACCCTAAACCTTGCCAAAGTTTTAAAATTTCATCCTCATTTGCATAAGCTAAACTTTTTAAATTAGGAAATTTTTCTAAAAAAGGAAAATAAAATTTTTCTAAAACTGATTTTACTTGGGTTTGCTGAAGCATAATTTCACTAATATAAACCCCATAAGCTCTATTAATATGTTTTAATCTTGCATCACAATTTTGACTTTGCAAATTCCTCCAAGGTAAGCTTTTGCGTCCATTTTTTTCATACCAAAAAAGTAAATCATTTTGTAATTTTTCAATTGTTGCTTTTTGCATAAATCAAAGTATAACAAAAATTGAAAAATTTCTGCTAAAATTATTAAATAATTAATATAAAATAAGGATATAAATGTTAGCTTTTTTAAAAGGTTTAGGCATAGGATTTTTATGTTTATTGCTTTTTGTTGCAGGAGTAATTTTTAATGTAGAATTTTTAAATAAAGAAAAATCTAATCATAATTTATATTTTTCAAGAAATATAGAAGTAAGCAATACTTTAAAACCTGATCTTTTATATGCTAATATTAATTTTTGGGCAAATGAAAATTTAAGCTCTAAAATTACATTGAGTAAAGATGAAAAAGCTCAAATCGCAAATACTTTTAATGAAATCATAAAACGCACTCAAAAAGAAAATTTTTGTCAAGGCGGTAGTTTTGATTTAAATCCTAACTTTTCTTATCAAGAAGGTGCTAAAATCTTAAAAGGTCAAACACTTCATGCGAATTTAATATGTGAATTTAAAGAAAATCAGATTCAAGATTTTAACAAAATGTTAAATGATATTGATTTTATTCTTGAAAAAAACATTTTTATTGGTGTTTCAACACCTGCTATCAAAACAAAATTTTCAAAAGATATTTTGAATAAAAATAAAGAAAAACTTTACAAAGAATTATTACACACAGCTTATTCATATGAAAAAACTTATTCTTTAGATCTTAATAAAACTTGCACATTAAAAAATCTACAAGTAAATAACTATATTAATACACCTTTATTAAATACCAAATCAAACAATATAGAACTTTCATCTCCTATTATCCATGAAAAAGAACAAATTTTAAGTGCAAAAGCTTTATTTGTGTGCAAATAAGTGGATACAAAATAAACTCCTTTTAAGTTTATTTTGCTACAATTTCACCTTAATCCTTTCAAAAAATTTTGCGGGAATAGCTCAGGGGTAGAGCACAACCTTGCCAAGGTTGGGGTCGCGAGTTCGAATCTCGTTTCCCGCTCCATAATCACCCGCCCGGGTGGTGGAATTGGTAGACACAAGGGACTTAAAATCCCTCGGAATTTTTCTTCCGTGCCGGTTCAAGTCCGGCCTCGGGCACCATTTTCAAGCATTATCAGGCGACATAGCCAAGCGGTAAGGCATGGGCCTGCAAAGCCTTGATCTCCGGTTCGAATCCGGATGTCGCCTCCAAAAAAAGGCAAAATACTTTATCGGGAGATGGCTGAGTGGTCGAAAGCGGCGGTCTTGAAAACCGTTGAGGGTAACACCTCCAGGGGTTCGAATCCCTTTCTCCCGGCCACTAATTTTCAACTTAATTAATCATACTTTATAGAAATTAAATATAAAATACATTGATTATAACTAATATTTAAAAAATTTCAGTTGATTGTCTTAAAAAAATACAAGGTGCACACAATGAAAGAATTTTATATGAATCTAGCTTTAAGTGAAGCATGGAAATATCAATTTCTAACCTATCCCAATCCAGCCGTAGCTTGTGTAATTTTGGATAGAAATGGGAAAATTTTAGCTATAAAGGCACACGAAAAAGCAGGATGTGCGCATGCAGAATTAAATGCCATAAGCCATGCTTTTAAATCTTTAAAACCTGAAATTCCTCTACCTAAAGAAGCTAACGCCTTACATGAGTTTATTTGCAAAAATCATCAAGGAATTTTTAAAGATAGTATAGCTTTTGTTACACTTGAACCTTGTACTCATCAAGGCAAAACCCCACCTTGTGCAAAACTTTTTAGTGAACTTGGCTTTAAAACAATTTTTATCAGTGTCAAAGATGAAAATAAACTTGCTAGCGGGGGGGCAGAATTCTTAAAAAAACAAGGTATAGAAGTTGAATTAGGGATACTAGAAGAAAAAGGGAAACAACTTTTAAAACCTTTTTTAATATGGCAAAAAAAACAATTTAAACTTTTTAAACTTGCCCTTTCTATGAATGGATCACCTTTTGGCAAAATCGTAAGCAATGAATTAAGTCGCACTTATGCCCATAAAATCAGATCAGTTATTGATTTACTTGTAGTAGGTGGGGACACTATAAGAAAAGACCGCCCCATTCTTGATGCTAGACTTTGCAAAGGAAAAGCACCTGATATTTGTATTTTAACTCGTAAACAACTTGATGATTTTGACAAAAATATTCCCTTATTTAAAGTACCAAAGCGTCAAATTTATACTCAAGTCCCGCATGAAGCTAAATTTTTAATGTATGAAGGTGGGGAAAATTTCCTCAAAATATTTAAAAATGAAATAGATATGTTTTTAATTTTTCAAAATCCTAACTTAAATAATGAAAAAAATGTTACAATACCTTTAAATTTTAAAGTTCTTTATAGAGGTTTTTTAGGAAATAATATTTATGGCATTTATGAACTTTAGTGGATTTTTTTATGCAAGAAATGATATAAAATTATTTAAAATAGCAAATAAAAAAGTATTAAAAACTTTCTTTTATAATAATTATATTTTAGTAAATTTCAAAGATGAATTAAATTTAAACAATAAAAGCTTTTTTTATAATAGTCAAAAAGCAAATTTATTTAAAGAAAATGATGAAATTTTAATTTCTTATTTGAATAAAAAGATCATACTTTTTAAAAATTTTACCCAAAATACAGATAATTTCAAAGAAGCTAAATCTAAACAAGGATGGCTTTTATTTTTTTTATTTTTATCTAATATATTTTTTATAAATCTAGCCATAATAAATGAGTTTAATACTGTAGATCTTCTTTTTTTGATGATAGGTTTTCTACTTTTAACTATGGGTTTTATTAATCTTATTTTACTTTTTAAACAAATTAATATTTTAAAAAACTCTTCAAAAAAAGAAATTAAAGAATTTTTAAAACAAAGAAAAAATACTTAACATATTGTTTTTAAATTAGTCGCAAGACCCCCTAAAGAAGTTTCTTTATATTTATAATTCATATCTTTACCAGTTTCATACATAGTTTCTATAACCTCATCAAGACTTACTCTAGGAGTAGATTTACGCGTCATAGCCATTCTAGCAGCACTAATAGCCTTAATAGCACCAAAAGCATTCCTTTCTATACAAGGAATTTGTACTAGTCCTCCAACTGGATCGCAAGTTAAACCTAAATGGTGCTCCATAGCCATTTCAGCAGCATTACAAGCTTTAAATGCATTAGCACCCAAAACCGTTGCCATAGCACCTGCTGCCATGGAACTAGCACTACCAATTTCTGCTTGACAACCTGCTTCTGCCCCACTAATACTTGCATTTTTCTTATAAAAAGACCCTATAAGCATAGCCGTAAGCAAAAATTTAACAACCTTTTCATCGTTAAAACCTATAGTATGGTTTTTAAGATAAAGCATTACTGCAGGGATAACAGCACAAGCACCATTAGTAGGAGCTGTTACTACCTTAGCTCCACTAGCATTTTCTTCAGCAATTGCAATAGCATATAAAGAAATAAAATCAATAATACCCATAGGATCACTTGTCATACTTATTCTTTCCTTAAGCCCCTTTGCTCTACGCTTTAAATGGAGCGTTCCGGGTAAATAAATTTCATTTGAATGTGTACCATTATAATAAACTTCTTGCATCACCTCCCAAATTTCAAAACAATAAGTATAAATTTCTTCTTTAGTATGAAATTGCAATTCATATTGATAAGAAAGTTCTGCTAAATCCCAATTTTGTTTATCACAAAGTTCTAAAGCTTCTTTAGCATTATTTAATTTTATATCCAATTGTTTTTGATTTTGATGGGAATTTTTACCTTGTTTTTCAAGCTCTAAAGCTGTTAAAACAAAACCTCCTCCTATGGAATAATAAGTTTGTTCTTGCACTAAAACACCTTTACAATTATAAGCTTTAATAAGCATCCCATTTTCATGTAAAGGTAAAAAATCTTTAGAAAATATCATATCTTTTTCATAATTAAAATTAAGCTTTTTTCTTCCACAAAAATTAATTTCACCCTTTTTAAAAGCATTTTGATTAACTTCATCTTGTATAGATGCACTTAAATTTTTAGCTTCCAAACCACTTAATCCCCAAATTACAGCTTTATCACTTAAATGTCCTTTGCCTGTTAAAGACAAAGAACCATAAAGAATAACTTCAATTCTAACAATTTCATCAAGATTTTTAAAAGCTTGCTTACAAAATAAATTACCAGCTAACATAGGTCCTAAAGTATGCGATGATGAAGGACCTACCCCAATTTTAAAAATATTTAAATTACTACCCATTTTAAAACCTTAAAAAGTATAAATTACAGTTATAATTGTTAAAATCCCTGTGATAAATACAAAAGCATCTAAAGCTTTATTTTGAAATTTTTTCATTTTAGAAACAGTATAAATAGCAATTATTGGCATTAAAAATAAAATTGCAGCAATAATAGGACCACCCAAACTTTCAATAAAACCTAAAATACTAGGATTTACATAAGCAGTAATTAACATAATAATATACATAGTTAAAGTAGAATAAATTGCAATTTTTTTCAAATTAGGGTTTTGATTACCTGCTAATTTAAAACATTTTCTTACTATACCATAAGCACCCTCTCTAGCACCAAAATAATGTCCAAAAAACGAACTAGAAATAGCAAAAAAAGCGACCAAAGGACCCCCATAAGAAATAAATGGATTATCAAGTTTATTTGCAAAATAAGAAAGTACAGGTATATTTTGAGATCTAGCCTCAGCTAATTCATCAGGACTTAAAGAAAGCACACAAGATAAAACAAAAAACATAACAAAAAAAAGTAACATTACAGAAGTTCTAAATAAAATTTGATTGGCTTTTTGTACAGAATTTTTATCGTACCTTCTCTTTACACTTAAAGAAAAGGTAGAAATAACTGGTGAATGATTAAACGAAAATACTAAAACAGGTAAAGTTAGCCATACTATAGTAATAAATTCTTGTGTTCTAGAAATAATACCAAAACTCTCAAATGACCACTGAGGAATAAGATATAAAGAAAAGATAAATAAAATAGCACATAAAGGATATACAAGCCACTCACACACTTTAGTAATTAACTCCTCACTAAAAAGCATAATAAGCATAAAAATACTTACCAAAACAAAAGCAAAAATAGCCCTATAAAAAGGAAACAAATTTGCTATAGTTTTTCCTTGTTCATTGATATGTACTTGATACATAAAAGAAATAGCATTAGCCCAAGTACTTTTAGGATCTAAAAGTGGTAAAAACTGATTATAAATAAAACTTTCAAAAGTATTAGTTATACCCACACAATAAGCTAAACAAATAGGAAAAATCGCAAAAAAATAAAGTACAGAAATAAAAACACTCACCTTCCTACCAAAATACTCTTCAGCCGCATGAGTGATATCTTTATCATTTCCATTTGCTTGACACACAAAACGACTCAAAGCCCTATGACTTAAATACACCATAGGAAAAATAATTAAAGCCATTACAACAACTGGCCAAAAACCACCAACACCGGCTTTAATGGGCAAAAATAAAATTCCAGCCCCAACTGCAGTTCCAAATAAAGATAAAACCCATCTAGTATCGTAACTTGTCCATTTAAGAGTGTCCATGTATTTTCCTTAAAAATTTAATACATTATAAATAAATTTATTTTAACATACTTACTAAAAAACAAAAGAATTTTTAATAATATGTTTCAAAATATGTTACATTTAGTAAATTACTATAATAGAAAAATAATAATTTAGCTTATCATATTTAATTCAATTTTATTTATTTTATATTTATATTATAAATAAAATTATTTAAATTTAATTTATAAAGTATAAATTTTAGACAGATTAGTAAAATTTTTTAAAGAATATATACTTTAAAAAATTTTACAATCCTATTTTCAATCATCTAGTTTTTTTCTTAAAATATTACCTTGCATATCTGTATATACTTTTATACCATTATTAAACTTAAATTTATAACCATTTACTTCTTTACTCAGTTCAACAATATAGGAACTAAGTTCAGTATTGCTTATTTTTTCCATAACAACAGGTAAGATACTATAAGGTAAAGCTTTATGTTTTCCATCGAGATCTTTCCACTCTCCATTAAACATAAAATCAATTTCTGTCCCATCATTTAAAGTCACCTCATAAGAATCAAGATCTTTTTTCACTAAAACAATTTGAGTGTTTTGGAAATTTTTAGCAATAAATTCTTGAGCATTTTGTGGAAGTTCATTAGCGGGAATAACCATATCTTTAGCAAAAAGCACCATAGCACTAAATAAAGCGCATAAACTTAATTTTAATTTCATTTAATTCCTCCTTACTTTTATCCATAAAAATTTAACTAAATACTGTGAAGCAAATGTGAATTTAAAAAATAATTTTTAAACTTTCATGCTCAATCTTTAAACCTTGACTTTTAATAAATTTAACCTTTTTACCATCTTCAAATTTTAATATATCTTTATCTTTTAAACTAAGATCATAAGTTAAAAGATGTAAAATAATATCATAAATACAAAAGAAAAGTTCTTTTTCTTTTATCTTTGCATCACAAACTTCAAGCTCTAATTTATTAAAATTTCTAAGCCCAGAAGTATAAGCATTAACCCCATTCTCTCCAGGATAAACATTAACATATACCCAATTGTAAACAGGTAAGCGATTATCATTTAACATTTTTGCATTTTCTATATAAAAATGAGGTTCTAAAACAACAGCACCTGTATAAAAACCTAAAGCATGTTTATCCTCTAAACACAAAGCTGCAATTTGAGTAAAAAGCTTAGCTTGTTCTATCTTACTTTCATCTTGACTTAAAACAGCTACAAGAAGATGTGCTTGATGTTTTTTAGTTTGTACTAAAGCATCTTTCCACATAAAATTAAAATTAGCATAATACTCTGCTTCATCATTAGGTATACGATTTTTGATTAAATTTAAAGTAATTAATATATTTTTATAATAAAAAATTACCCCCTCTTCATTAAAATTCTCATCAGCTATTGTTATATTTAATTTATCTTCTAAGCTCTTTTTTAGTGCCATAAAATCAAAATCAAGACTATCTAAAAGAACAAAAGAAGTAAAATTACGATTTAAATCTGTAGTCATTTTCCACCCTTTATAAAAAATTGTATTAAAATAATTATAGCTTATAAAAATAACAAATACCAAAGATTAAAAGATTATGATAATTAATATTAATTATAAATTTATTTTTTAAATAGTATAATTTTTATTTACATATTTTTGGGAGTAAATTATGGAATTTCTGAAAAATTATATAGACTTAATTATCTTCATTATTCTTGGAATAATGGCATTTATAGCCCTTTGGTGTGTTATTGAAAGAATACTTTTCTTAAAAAATATTAATTTTAAAGATTATGATAATCAAGAACAATTTGATGATGCTATTAGTGAAAATTTAACTCCAATATATATCATTTATTCTAATGCTCCTTATATAGGGCTTTTAGGGACTGTTATAGGTATTATGATTACCTTTTACCAAATGGGTTTAGCAGATAATATCGAGGTAAAATCTATAGTTACAGGCTTATCTTTAGCATTAAAAGCGACAGCTTTAGGACTTTTAGTAGCTATTCCTTCTCTTATAGCATATAATGCTTTACTGCGTAAAATTTCACTTTTAAGCAATGCTTATAAGGTATACAAAAATGCTTAAATTACCTAAAAATGAAGGTTTAAACATAATCCCTTTTATAGATATTATGCTTGTTTTATTAGCTATAGTGCTTAGTATTTCAAGTTTTATTGCATATGGAAAAATCAAAATCAATCTTCCTTTAAGCGAAAATGCTACTAATATAAATAATGAACAAAAAAAACTGCTTATAAGTATTGATGAAAAAAATTTATTCTACCTTAATGATGCCTTAAGTCCTTTAAATGAAATAAATAATGTCCTTTCTTCACTTGATAAAAAAACCTTAGTAGAATTAAAAAGTGATAAAAATGCCAAATTTGAAAGCTTTATTAAAATTATAGATTTATTAAAAGCTAAAGAACATGAAAATTTTCAAATTATTACAGAGAAAAAATAATGAAAACTTTATTTTTTAACCACAAATATCAAGCTTTTTATATCACTTTTTTCATTTTCATGCCTTTAGTTTTTATTTTTTTACATCTTAATAATTTTTTTAAAACAGAAATAAAAAATCAAAACACTTTTTCTTTAACAATGAAACATTTTATACAAATCAATCAAAACCAAGAAAACAAAATCACACAAACAACCATAAAACAAGCTCAAAAACAAATAATAAAAAAAACTTCTAATCCCAACAAAGCAATAAAAAAACACACAAACCTAAAAAAACCATCTTTAAACACCATGCAAGTAAATAAAGAAGATATATCCTTTTTAAAAACTAAACATATACAAACAAATCAAATCTTGCAAGATAATACTTCTATCTTGCAAGAAATTCAACAAGCCATACAACAAGTACAAATTTATCCCAAACAAGCTATAAAAATGCGTATGCAAGGCATAGTAAAAGTAGAATTTTTATGGAAAAAAAATAAAAGCTTAGCAGAACTTAAAATCCTTGAAAGTTCAGGATATGATTTATTAGACAAAAATGCTTTAAAAAGTATACTTAAAGCTTCAGTTTTCTTCCCTTCTTATGAAAAAGATTTAAAAATAGTTTTACCTATAGTATACCATCTAAGCTAATACATTTTTAAATTTAAAACTTTTTATATATTTTTATTACCTATGGTAAAAAATGATTTTAAATAAGAACTCATTCTTATTTAAAAATTTTTAGTTAAAATTATAGTTTTGAAATAAAAAATAATTTTTAATTATAGAAAGGGAGAAATGAAAGCATTAGCTCTTTTTAGTGGTGGGCTTGATAGCATGCTTGCCATGAAGCTTATCACCTTACAAAACATAGAAGTTAAAGCTTTAAATATTAATATAGGTTTTGGAAGCACAAGTGACAAAAGTGAAATCATGAAAAAACGTGCGGCTATGGTAGGTGCTGATTTTGAAATGATAGATGTAAGAAATTCTTATCTTCAAGAAGTACTTTTTAACCCTCAATATGGTTATGGAAAACATTTCAACCCTTGTATAGATTGCCATGCTTTTATGTTTAAAACGGCACTTTCTATGTTAAAAGAAGAAAAAGCAAGCTTTATTATCACAGGAGAAGTTTTAGGACAAAGACCCATGAGTCAAAGAAACGATGCTATGGTTAAAGTTAAAAAACTTGCTTTAGATCAAGAAGATTTAATCTTACGTCCCATGTGTGCAAAAAAATTGCCCCCAAGCAAGCCAGAAAGAGAAGGTTGGGTAGATAGAGAAAAACTTGAAAATATCAGTGGAAGAAGCCGCAAAAGACAGCTTGAACTTGCAAAATTATTTGGCTTAGAAGATTTTGAAAGCCCTGGAGGAGGTTGTTTACTAACTCTTGATAGTTTCACTAAAAAAATCCGTGACTTTATAGAATTTGATAAAGACATGCAAGTTAATGATGCACAACTTTTAAAATACGGTAGACACTTAAGACTACCTCATGGAGCTAAAATGATTATAGGGCGCAATGAACTAGAAAACGCTATTTTAAAAAATTTAAAAACTCCAAAATATGAAGTTATAGAACTTAAAAATCTAATAGGTGCTTATTCTTTAGTAGATGAAAAAATTTCAGAAAAAGATTTAGAACTTGCTATGAAAATCGCTTTAAGCTATACTAAACATGAAATAGGAAAAAGCTATGAACTTAGTTTTAAAAATAAAACTTATCAAAGCATAGCCTTTGAAGATAAAAATAGCATAAGTCAATTTTTTATTTCTTAAAAAAACATCGAAGCTCTAAAGTAAATAGGCATTCTTTCACTTGGCATATTAGAAGATTTATGCAATGCCTTAGATGCAGTAAAATTTAAAGATAAATAATCTAAATTGTATCTAAATCCAAAAGCAATGCCTGCTAAAAAATCTTTATTAGGCAAAAGATAATCTCTACCATAACCCAAATCTAAACCAATAAAAGGTTGTAAAGCTCTTAAATATTTTGGGAAGTGTAAAAATTGTAAATATATAGTATGATTTCCATATACTCCATAATCAAGTGCTGCTGAACTTTCCTTAAATCCTCTAACAGTATATTCATCACCTATTAAAAATTTATTTGCATATAGCAAGGGTTCATTAGAATAACTTCCCCCTATATTACCCTGATATAAAAAGGCTAAATCATCATTAAAATAAAAATTCTTTTTATAACTTGAATTAAAATTTACCTTATTAAATTCTACCTTATATAAAGAATTAATAGAATCTCTTTTAGATCCTAAAAATGGAACCCCTTTTTCATATTCTAAATTTAAAAATAAAAACCCATCAAATGCAAGAGTTGAATACTCAATACCACTAGCAATACTAGAATACCTACCACTTGAACTTTTTAAAACAAAATCATCAATTTCATTAACATCATCTTTAATAGATAAATTAGCATAAATTGAAAACTTATCCGTATTAGTACGGTGTAAAATTTTCCTTAATGTAATTTTATGTCTTAAACTTGTATCTTTATTTACTATGTAAGAATTACCATAACCTTCAATCAAATTTTTATTATCACTGTATTGTAAAGAATAAATAAATTCATAAGTTTGCAAAGGTAAAAGATAATTTAACAAATAAACATTTTTATGTTCTTTTCCCATATCTTTTAATAAACTTTGGATAAAACCAAATTGCATAGAATCATTAACATTAAATGGATTTTTCAAAACAACTTGAGTGCTAGTCTTATATTCTCCTTGATCTTTACTTCCACTATTATCAAAATCAATAAGTATATCAATAGGATTTGGTTCACTTTCAATAAATATATCTGAATAATCATAATCTTGGCTAGCTTTTATAGAAATTTTAACATTTTCAGCAGCATTGCTTAAATTTTCTATTCCTGTATCTAAATCATAAATATTAAATTTATCTCCCTTTTTTAAAGGCACACCAAGCTCTAATTTTGTAGCATTATTATCCCCATTAAGATATATTTCTCCAACAAAGCCATATTTTAAATCAAGTAAAAGAGTATGATTGCTCTCATCTATTTTATCAATACTTATACCTGAAGTAGAATAACCCTTTGAAACAATAAAATTAGTAAGCTCTTTAATCATATTATAAATATCATTAATATTTAAAGCCTTATTAAGATATTTTTGCAAAATTACTTCAGCTTTTTTTGTAAGTTCATCTTCTTTTTTAAATTGAATATGTTCAAAAGTATAAAACTTATCTTCAAAATTGGGATTTTCTAAGATAATTTCATCTTCTTCTTGTTGCTTTCTTGCTAATTCATCAAATTCTTTTTCTATATAGATTTGTTGTTGTCTTTTTTCTAACAAATTAAGCATTTTTGCTGAGTCATCTGCTTGTAAAAAGCAGATATAACTCATAGACAAAAATACAATTTTAATAATTCTCACTTATAACCTTGTAGTTTGAGTAGTCTCATTGATATAAGGTCCATTATCAGCACCTCCATTTTGAGCTCCATTTGCATTTGCTCCTCCATGATTATTTGCTTGAGGTCCATTAACATTTGGATTTTGGGCTCCAGCATTTGCTCCTCCATGATTATTTGCTCCTCCATGATTATTTGCTCCATGACCATCAGAACCTGAATCAATAAATTTATTAACTCCATCTTTAATTTTATGAGTAAAGATACCAATATTAACATTTCCTCCATCCCAAGAATTATCTTGCATATGTTGAGTATCTTTAGTATCTTGACTTAAACCATGATCTTTTTTACCATTAACATCAATATTGATTGCAGAATTAACACTACCTGTTTTATCAATATGATCATCTATATTAATTTTTGCTTTATAAACATGGTCTGATGTTCCAGTTAATGAAACATGAGCCCCATCACCTTTTTCATAAACTTTAATATCAGATCCTTTAACCTTTCCTCCAACATTTAAATTGCCTTTTTGAGTATCAGAATTAATAACCCCGCCATCTAAAGACAAATCTCCATTAACATTACCCTTAATCTCATTTTTTGCACTAATGCCACTTTGCTCTCCTACAGTTTGACTATCTTTTTTACCATATCCTACTCCTACTGTGCCTGAAAAATCTCCCGAAACAATATGATTTGATGATAAGTCTAATTCTACAGTTCCGCCTAATGAAACACTATATTTATCTGAATGAGATTGATCTTTTAAAGAATTAACATTTAAATCTCCACCTATATCTAAATTAACATCATTAGAAGCTTTAACATTAGCTCCATTTAAAGTAGCATCTTTTCCTGTTTTAATACTAACATTTTTTCCATCAAAATGAGAATTATGATATTTAGTTTCATCTTCTTTAGAACGTGATCCTCCAGCAGAAAACTCAATTTCACCTCCAACAGTTCCTCCATCAAAAACATTATATCCTGCTACTGTTTTTTTGCCTACTTCCATTTCAAAAGAAGTACTTGAAGAAGAATGGCTTGATTTTGAAGCATTAGCTGTGAAATTTTCTTTTGCATTAATATTGATTTCACCTGCTTTAGCATCAACCCCATTTAAAGTCACATCTCCTTTAGTGCTTTCTATATTTAATTTACCCCCGGCTTTAAGATGGGTAGTATTTTCTTTAGAGCTTCTTTCATGTTCTTTTTCAAATCCTAAACCTACGCTTTCACCAGCACTTGCTTCTGCGATATGATCATGAAGCACACCAAGAGTAGTAGCAAGACCTTGAACTACTGGTATCCCATGATTTACACCTCTATCGCTGCTAAGAGTAGCAATACCTTGATTAAGAGCAGACACTGCTAAGCCACCCACTTCAAGTCTTTCTTTAACATAAATACCAAATCTTGAACTATCCTCAGTTTTGCTATCTTCATATTTAGTGCTTATAACCTCTCCACCTTTTAAGTTAATATCTTTCTCTGCTTCAAAGTTACCTCCACCTATATCTAAAGTACCATCTGCATCAATATTGATATTTGATCCTGTAACTGAGCTAGAAAGATGAGAAACTTCATTTTCTGTTTTTTGAGTTCTAGCAAATTCTATTCCAACTTCAGAAGAACCTAAGGTACTAGATCCTCTAAAATTATCATCATAAGTTTTACCAGCACTTGATATTCCATCTGTAAAGCTGTATTTTGCACCAACTCCATATCCACCTAAACCTATGTCAGTATTAGCAAAAAATCCTATAGCAGAAGAATTGCTTTGTGTGTGAGTTTTATTTTGTGCTGCTTTAAAATCAACCCCATTAGCATGTATATTAATATCTCCACCACCTAAATGGCTTCCTGTAATAGTTGCTTTATCTTTTGCATGTAAATTTAAATTACCTGCTTCAACATTAGATGAAGAAGCTAAAGTACTATCACTATTTACAGAATCATATCTATATCCTAATGCACTAAGACTTGAAGAATCCAAAGAATAAGAAACTTTATTTTCTCCATTTTTAATATTAATATTTTCTGCATCTAAATCTGCTGATTTTTGAGCTTTAAGATCAGAACCTTCAATATTAATATCTTTTTTAGCATCAATTTTAATATCTCCTTTTGAGCTTAATTTACTGCCAATTGATTTAGAACTTTGTGAACTACCGCTTTGATGAGTAATAGATGCTGTTCCAAAATATATTCCATCAAAAGTAGTACTAGATTTTTCATGAGCATCTGTTATATTAACATTATTTCCTTTAATGTTAATTTCACTATTTGCATCTATATTGCTACCTTGTATATTAACATCTTTATTAGAAATAATATCTACATCCCCTGCTTTAAGATTTGAACTTAAAACTCCATCTGTTGTTTTAGAAGTATTAGATTTTTCATTATTTGTATCAGTATTTTTAAAAGATGAAGTATTAGAATAATCATTGGTTATATTAATATTTCCATCTTTAGAATGTAAGACAATTTTAGAATCATCAGCTTCTCCAACAAGATCACTGTTTTTAATATTAATATCCTTATCAGAATCAATATTAATATGATTTTTTGCACTCACTTCACTCTTATCAATAGAATTACGAGAACCTTTTTCATCTATGCCTGAGAAAGTATCTATATTTACTTCTCCTGCATTGATATTAACATCATCTCCTTTAACACTTGTGCTGTGTAAATCAACTTTATCTTTAGCATTGATATTAACTTTACCTTTTGAATCAACACTACCTAGTGAAGAATTAAATGAATTTGTATTGACATTAACACCATTTTTTCCAGAAAGATTTGAGCTAAGCTTATTATCTTCTAAAGTTTTTTTAGAGAAATAAAATCTAGGAATTAAAACTTCTTTTCCATCTCTATTAACTTTTTCAAATATAATCATATCATTGTCAACTTCTTGATCTTTACCCAAGCCTTGACCTAATTTTAAATTATGTTTATTAGCATAATCTGCACCGTTTTTAAGAAGACGCTCAATATCCTCATCACTTAAAACCCCACCAAGACCATATTTTTCATACATTGATTTAAGAAGTTGATGTTGGAAAAAAGAATCTCCTATAACATTATTAGTATCTGAATCTTTATTTTTAAATTCTTTTGCAACATCTTTAAATCCATAATAATCAGGATCTACTATAGCATGATTTGAAGTATACTGATAAGTAATTTCTCCATCTTTTTTATTAGTATAATGGAATAATCCTGTATTAGCCATATCTGGTATTGTAGAGAGTAAATCTTGTTTATTAAGCTCATCTTTTAATTGTGATTTGATTAAAGAAGAATTTTTATTAAAAGAACTTACCAAACCTTGATCATATTCATTAGCATTTACATTTAATTTTCCATTAGATGATATTACAGCTTCAGATTTTGATTTAAAGACTATCTTAGCATCATGATTCCATTCGCTAACTTTTGGAATAAATCTCTTAGAAGCATAATCACTGCCAAACAATAAAGAAAAATATAAATTTAAAGTTTCATTATGAGCAGCAGCATCTTTAAAAGCATTCCAAGCTGATTCTCTTTGATGATCTTTTAAATTAGCTGTAGCAAAATATCTTAAAGCATTAAGTAAATTACCGCCTCTAGCTAAATAATCTTTCCAATTTGTATTCCAAGATCCAAGAAATTCTTTAGCAAAAAGCTTATCAAGTTTCATACGAGCTAAAATTTCTTCTACACTCATATCCTGACTTAAAGTTTTATTATCTATATTTCCAAAAGTTGTAATATCACCTTGAGCTATTATTTTTCCTCTGTTGAAAATAAACGCTGATTGATTTTTTGAATTAACATTGATATTAATATTTCCACCTGCTTGAATTGAAGCTTGTTTACTATCTAAATTATTAGTATATTTTAAAATATCAATTCCAATATCCATATTCCAACGTTTAAAAGCTGTATCACCATAATTTGCCCAACCATTACCTTCAATTCTTTGGCTTGATGCATCAAGAGATCTTGTTAAACTTGCATTATTAGTTAAAACTATTGTTTCAATATTAATGTCTTTGCTAGCAACAATCAAACCATAATTATCAATAGCCTCAGCATTTAAATACATATTATTTAAACTATTAAAAGTTGAATTATTTCCAATATGAAAAGCTTTTGCTATTAAATCATTAACTGCAAAGAAATAACCATTGTTGATAATATTATTGCTAGCATGAAGACTTAAATTTTTACCACTAGCAACAAGATTTCTATTATAAATATTTTGAGCTTCAAGATCTACTGAAGAAGAATTTTCAAGTTTCCCATTGATATTTAAATCACCGGAGCTTTTAACACTAAGTAAATGATCAGCAAATAAATTACCATCATTTAAAGTTAAATCTTTGTTAGCTTGCACCTTAATATCATGTTGACTAAATACCTGACCGCGGTTTACAAAATCATCATTATTTAAAGTTAAGTATACATCTTCATTAGATGAAATTTTACCTTTATTTTCAAATCCTCCTGTAGTAATTCTAAGATCTTTTAAAGTGTTTATAGAACCAAAGTTAGACATTTTGCCTGTAGTATGCAAATCTAAATTTTCAGCAAGTATTTTTGATCCATCTTGATCTGTTTTGAAAATATCTCTAGTTTCTTTACTTAAAGTATCTTTTTTTGCATTTTCAAAATCTTTAGCATCGATTTTAATATTTTTACCTCTATATAAGCCCTCATTAGTAATTTTACCATCGGCATTTAAATTCATATTATCTGCATCAATTAAAGATGTTGTAATATTTCTAGCATCTATACCAACACTTCCTCCACTATTTACACCAAGAGCTTGAAACTGAGCATCACCATTAACTTTAACAATAATATCTTTAAGCCCTCTTATAACTCCAGTATGTCTTACACCAACACCTTCTTCAGTACTTACAAGAGTAACAGTATTAGCATACATAGAACCTAAATTTCTACCATCTATACCATAATCAATTTTATCATTTGTTTGTCTTGAAGCAAGAATTTTAGGTAAATTAGGATTACTTAAATCTACCTTATTAAGCCCGGCTATAAAATTAATATTAGATAAATTTTTTCCCTGTCGATAATGAGCTATACTACCGGCAATATCTATGCTACGGCTAATCACATTAAAATAATCCCCATCAACTGCAACACCTTTATCTCCAATAGATATCTTGCCATTGCTTCCTACATCTGTAATATTATCTCCATTAAATTTACCTGTACTAAAAGTAACTCCTGTTGTATTTAAAAAAGACGCACCATTAATACTAAAACCGTTTTCATTAGCAAAAATTAAATTAGCACTCTTTCCAAATACCTCAATATTACCATGGATCCCAGATGCTTGCTTACTCATAATTTCATTGATTATAGTATTAGCATTTTGTTGTAAATTAGGGTTTTTATCAACCCAACCACCAATTTGTGAATTACCACCTATTAAACTATTATTAAAAATCACACCATCTTGAACATTAAAATCATCAAATTGATTGTGTGAAACCCCATTTTTATTTGGATTATTAACATTAATTACGTCTGTACCATTGCTAGAATGTGTAATGCTGGTATTTTTTGAAACAATAACATTACCATTTCTTTGTCTTAAGTCTGCAGATAACAAGACGCACGGGAATAAAGCGCTAAGCAGCGTTAAATTCAACGATAAACGAACAAATTTTCCTTTATTGAAATTCATATAAAGCCTCCTCTTTTATATTTACATATATATTTTACTATTAAATCAGTAATTTTATATAATAATTTTTACTAAATTACAAACAAAAAATAAAAAAAAATTAATTTTATTTCTTTTTTACACACTATAAAATAAATAAAATATTAATTTGTTATTTAATTTTCAAAACAAAATTAAAAAGTCATAGAAAAGTTTTTAGTAAGTAAATAGTATGATATTAAATCTTTTTTAAAATATTATTATCAAAACTATTTTTTGAAATAGTTTTGATAATAATAAACATTTTTTAAATTCTTTAAATTTGCACTGGCATTTAAAAGCAAACAATCAGCTAAAACTAAACGCACCATAGCATTAACAACCACACTTCCTCTAACCCCCACACAAGGATCATGCCTGCCTTTAAGTTCAAATTCTAAATTATTTCCTAATTTATCCATACTTTTTTGCTTAATAAAAATAGAAGGAGTAGGTTTAAAATAAGTTTTTAAAAGCAAATCATCTCCATTTGAAATACCTCCTAAAATACCTCCACTATGATTGCTTAAAAATTTTCCATCTTTTAAAGCATCATTATTTTCAAAACCACGTAATTTACTCGCATTTATCCCTTCACCTATTTCTACAGCTTTTACGGCATTTATCCCCATTAAAGCATGAGCTAATTTAGAATCTAATTTATCATAAAGAACTTCTCCAAGTCCTATAGGCATACCACTAACCCTAGTAAAAACTGCAGCTCCTACACTATCTTTAGAATTTCTGGCATTTAAAATTTCATTTTTAAAATCTTGTTCTAATTTAGGATCAAGGCAAAAAATTTCACTTTTTTTAGCAAAATCAAAATCAAATTCATCTTCTTTTAAATTTGAAACCAAAGAGCCTACTGCAAAAACTCCACTTTGAGCGCAAATACCAAATTCGTTTAAAAGCATAGCACAAACTGCACCACCAGTCACTCTAGCTATACTTTCTCTAGCGCTTGATCTTCCTCCACCCCTATGATCTCTTAAACCATATTTATAAAAATAAGTAAAATCAGCATGAGCAGGACGGAATAAATCTTTTATATTATCATAATCTTTAGAATGTGCATTTTCATTAAAAACCATGATAGCTATAGGATGACCTGTAGTATATCCTTGAAATACTCCACTTAAAACTTGAGCCTTATCGCTTTCCTTTCTTGGGGTGCTAAATCGTGTTCCACCTTTACGTTTATCCAGTTCACTTTGTAAAAAATCTTCATCAAATTTAACTCCTGCAGGCATTCCATCAATAACACACCCAATTCCAACTCCATGAGATTCACCAAAGCTTGTAAATTTTAATCTTGTACCAAAAGTATTCATATTATAAGGCTCCTAATTGCTCAAGCACAATTTTTGCTGTCATTTGTTGTGCTTCTTTTTTGCTTCCTGCAATAGCCCTTGCAAGCTCTTGACCATCAAGTATTAAAGCCACTTCAAAACGCTTTAAATGATCAGGACCAAAAGCACGTATAGTTTCATATTGTGGGGTTTGTCCAATTTTACCTTGAGTAAGCTCTTGTAATTTAGTTTTATAATCTCTTATAAGAATTTTCGCATCAATTTGTGGAAAATTCTTATCTATAAGCTTTAAAGCAATATTTTTTGCACGATTAAAACCTGATTCTAAATGTATAGCTCCTATAATAGCCTCTAAAGTATCAGAAAGTATAGAAGGTTTTTGTTTCCCACCATTATTTTCCTCAGCCATGCTCATAAAAATAAAATCTCCCAAATTCAAACTCTTTGCAATTTTTGCAAAAGATTTTTCATTAACTAAAGCTGCTCTAAGCTTAGATAAATCCCCTTCAGCATCTTTAGCAAATTTATGAAAGAGATATTCTCCTACAACCAAATCAAGAACAGCATCACCTAAAAATTCTAAACGTTCATTATTATAAGGTTTTTTATAACTTTTATGTGTTAAAGCGTGAATAAGAAGGTTTTTATCTTTAAATTTATAAGCTAAATTTTGTTCTAATTTTTCAATTTTTTTCATTATTTTCCCTTGCAATTTTTAAAGCAGCTTCACGCGCTAAAGTATCACACCTTTCATTTTCTAAATGCCCATTATGTGCTTTTATCCAAAAAGCTTTAATTTCATGAGATTTTGCCACTTTAATGTATTCTTTCCATAAATCTATATTTTTTTTACCTTTAAAATCTTTTTTTATCCAACCATCTAACCACTCATTAATACTCTTAACCATTAAATGAGAATCAGTAAAAATTGAAACCTTACAAGGTTCTTTTAAAGCCTTTAAAGATTCAATAATTGCAACAAGTTCCATTCTATTATTAGTCGTATTAACCTCAGATCCAAAACTTTCTTTTTTATAATTTTTATAAGATAAAATATAAGCCCAACCTCCAAAACCTGGGTTATTAAGACAAGATCCATCCGTATAAATTTCAACATGTTTCACTATTTTTCACTTCACAAATAATTTTACAAGTATTAAACTCATAACAAATAGGACAATGATAAAAAAATAAAGGCATAATATTTTTACACTCAGCGCAACGATAAGAAAATTCTAAACTTGCATTAAAAGCATTATCTTTTAAAATCTTCAACATTTTAAAGTTAGAATTTTTAAAAGTAAAACAATTAGCATCTTGTTTAACCCTACCCAAAGCATAAAAAAATTCCAAAAAATCTTGATCTTGTAAATTAAATGCTTTATTTTCTTTATAAAGCAAATCATAAATATCAAAAAAATTTTGCCCTAAAAATAAACCGTATTTTTCAAAAATCAAACGTCCTAGCATAGAATTATCAACCACTTTTAATTCTAAAAGTTTTTTCTTTTTTTCTTCATCACTTATATTAAAACTACAAAATTCTAAAGCCTTAATAAAATCATATTCTTTTTGTACATTTTCATTAAGCTCAAAAAGACATTCTAAAAGTTCTAAATTTGCTTTATAAGCTCGTAATTTTAAATAAACTATTTTTAAAAGCTTTAAAGCTTGTATATTTCTTGGACGCAATTTTAAAGCTTGCAATAAAACTTCTTTAGCACGTTCTAAAAATCCTGCTTTAAAATAAACCTTTGCTAAAGCAAGGAAAATAAATTCTCTTTCTTGCTTATCTTTACATTTTTCTAAAGCTATCAAATAAATTTGAGTTGCTTTTTCAAATTCCCCGCTTTTAGTAAAAATATCAGCTAAAAAACTCAAATTTCCAAAGCTTAAACTACTATTTCTTAATAATTCTTTATGGACATGATCCATTTCAAATTTTTTGATAAATTTTTCAAGTTTTTGTTCTTCATCTTTATTTGCAAATATTCTCCAAATATAATTTGCAAGAGCTACAACAAAAACCAAAATACTTAAAATAATAAGCCCAACTAAAGGGTCTCTGTATTCTACAAAGAAAAAATCCATAGTCTCACTCTAAAAATTTTATGCTAAATTATAGCCAAATCTTTGTATAATTTTAATTAAGGTTTGAAAAATGATAGCTAAAGAAAGTATAGAAATTTTATCCCAAAGACTTAATATAGTTGACATTATTGAAAACTATATTGAAGTAAAAAAACAAGGATCAAGCTTTGTTTGTGTTTGTCCTTTTCATGCAGATAAAAATCCTTCTATGCACATTAATCCCACTAAAGGTTTTTATCACTGTTTTGCATGTAAAGCTGGAGGAGATGCTTTTAAATTTGTTATGGACTATGAAAAACTAAGCTTTGCTGATGCAGTAGAAAAAGTAGCAAGCCTTAGTAATTTTACCCTAAGTTATACCAAAGAAAAACAAGGGAATAAAAAAGAACTTAAGTTTATATTACCCATGTTAAATGCATATTTTAAAGATAATTTAAAACACAATAAAGAAGCTTTAAATTATCTTTATCAAAGAAAATTAAATGATAAAGATATAGTTCAATTTGAATTAGGTTTTGCTAAAGCCAGCGAAGATAGCATAAGATTGCTTCAAAATGAAAACATTGCTTTAGAAGATGGATTAAGCGTTGGTGCTTTAAAAAAAGATGAAAAAAATCAATTTTATGCTAGCTTTACTTGGCGTATTACTTTTCCTATTTATGATCATAAAAATTTTCTAGTAGGTTTTGGTGGACGCACTTTAAATTCGCATGCTATGGCAAAATACATCAATTCCCCTCAAAATATATTTTTTGATAAAAGCAAAATTTTTTATGCTTTTAATATAGCTAAAGAAAATATAATTAAAAAAAAAGAAATGATAATATGTGAAGGATACATGGATGTTATAGCTTTACATAAAGCAGGTTTTAATAATGCTGTAGCCGTTCTTGGAACAGCATTAACCCAACACCATTTACCCCTTATACGCCGTTATGAAGCAAAAGTTATTTTATGTTTTGACAATGATGAAGCAGGATTAAACGCAGCAACACGATCAGCTTTTTTACTAAGTACTCATAAAATCGATGGCAAAGTTGCACTTTTAAAAGGAGGAAAAGACCCCGCAGAACTCATTGCAAATAATGAAATAACAAAACTTTATGACATACTTGAAAAAGGAATGGAACTTGGAGAGTTTTATATTAGACGCTTATTAACAAATCATTCCTTAAATTCAGCTCTTGATAAACAAAAAGCCTTAGAAAATATACAAAAATATACCTTTGCCCTTGAACCTTTAATAGCCAATTCTTATACAAATTTAGTAGCTAGTTTATTAGGAGTAGAACAAAAATTTATCCTTTTATCAAAAAATTCAAAAAAAAATTTACAAATTTCTTTAAACACCCAAAACAATTTTTACAAAGAAAAAATTCACATTGTAGAATTAGAACTCATAAGTTTTTTACAACAAAACCCTTACATTCACAATTATTTCAAGCAAATTAGCGATAGTGCTTGTTTTAAACATAAAATCTTATTAGATAAAATTTTAGAAAAAAAAGGTTATGAAGATGTTGATATTAGAGAATTTGAAAGCAAAAATATACGAAAAAATTTAACTTATAGCGATTTTTTACTAGGTATTTGCAAAGTCAATTTAGCTTTTTTAAACAATATAAAAATTACAAATCCCATACTTGGTTTTAAAAAACAACTTTTTACACTTATTGATAAAAATGCTCTTCTTTTATCCAAAAATTTAAAAAATGAAGAATGGATTGATTTTTTAAAATACTATTTATCATTTTTAAAAAATGAAAAAAATGAAGAAAAACTAGAAAAAACATTTAAAAATTTAAATAAAACTTTATCCCATAAATTTTTTACGTCCCATGATTTAGGGTTTTACACTAAAGACAGTAATGAACCATTTTAATTTATTTAAAAATTCAAAAGCTAATTTACCTTTTTTTAAACACAATAACGCTAAAGTATACAAAAATTTTAAGGATAAATTATGATGCCTTTTAGTGATGAAGAGCTTATAAATCCTGTAAAAGCAAGCTTAAATAAAAGCATGCCTATGCTTGAACGCGATGGGGGAGGTCTTGAATTTTTAGGAATTAAACAAGGTGTAGTTTATGTGCATTTAATTGGTGCTTGTAAGGGCTGTGCTTCTAGTGGAACAACGCTAAAATATGGACTTGAAAGACAACTTAAAATTGATATTCATCCTGAAATCACCATAGTGAATTTAAACGGCGGAGCAGAAGAATTTGCAAAATTATAAAAAACTTGGCATTAAGCACTTTTATAAAAAAGACTTTAAAACTGCCAAAATGTACTTTTCTATGGCCTATGAAAAACATAAAAACAAACGTTTATTTTATTTTATTTACCTTTGTGATTTAGCTTTAAAATCCCCTAAAGAAGCTATCTTACTCTTTGATTTTTACATAGAACATTATAAAAGTGCTAAAATTGATCAAGATTTAGAAGAAATTTTAAATGCTATTGAATTAAGACAACAAGAAAACAAACAAACCATAGAATTTGAAGATGGGTACGCATTAAATTATCAAGATTTTTTAAAAAGTGAGGAAAAACTAGGTTTTAAAAAAAGTTTTGAAAATATTACTCATAGTGCAAAACTAGTTATTGATAATCGTGATGATTTTTTAGATTTTTTAGAAAAATTATTAGAAAATGGCTATAAAGAAATGACCTTAAATTATATAGAAAGTGTTATACCTCATTTTTGGGCTAATGATAGATTTATCAAACTTCAAGAAAAACTTATAGGATTTAAAAGTGAAATTAAAACTTAAACATTCATTTATTACAGATAATAGCCTAGAATGTGAAAAAGATTGTTTTTTCTTGTATACTGCTCAAAACACTAAATTTAAAGACCAAGCTTTAAAACAAGGTGCAAAAATTATAGATATTAATACTTGTAAAAAACTTCTTCATATTAATGAAAATATTAAAATCATTGGCATTACAGGAACTAATGGCAAAACCACAACCGCAGCTGCTATTTATTCTATTTTACTTGATTTAGGATATAAATGTGCGCTTTGTGGAACAAGAGGAACTTTCATCAATGATGAACAAATTGATGAAAAATCTTTAACCACTCCTGCTATTTTAAAAACTTTAGAATATTTAAAAATTGCTACAGAAAAACAATGCAATTTTTTCATCATGGAAGTTAGCTCACACGCTTTAATACAAAACCGTATAGAAGGTTTAAACTTTGCAGCCAAAATTTTTACTAATATTACTCAAGATCATTTAGATTTTCATGGAACTTTTCAAAATTATAAAAAAGCCAAGGAGCTTTTTTTTAAAGATGAAAGTTTAAAATTTATCAATAAAGACGCCTTGGCAATCAATTTTAACTTTCATAATGCTTATACTTATGGCATTGAAAATCCTGCTTTATATCAGATCAAAGCTTATTCTTTAGAACATGGTATTGAAGCTATTGTAATGACTAAAAACCAAAGTTTTCATATTGATTCGCCTTTATTAGGGCTTTTTAATCTTTATAATCTTTTAGCCGCAAGTGCTTGTATAAATGAACTCATTAAACCTGATTTAAAAAAATTAGAAAAAGCTATAAGCGGATTTGGAGGTGTTTGTGGCAGGGTTGAACAAGTTGCAAAAGGTGTGATTATAGATTTTGCGCACACACCTGATGGTATAGAAAAAGTTTTAGATGCCCTTAAAAACAAAAAACTCATTGTCGTTTTTGGAGCGGGCGGTAACAGAGATAAAAGTAAACGCCCTTTAATGGGAAAAACTGTTGAACATTTTGCAAAAACTGCTATTATTACAAGTGATAATCCACGCGATGAAGAAGCTCAAAATATCATGAAAGAAATTTTAAGTGGTTTTAAACAAAAGCATAAAGTTTTAATGATAGAAGATAGAAAAAAAGCTATTCAAAAAGCTTTAGAACTTAAAGAAAAAGACGATTTAGTTGTTATTTTAGGTAAAGGGGATGAAACAACTCAAGAAATCAAAGGAATTAAATACCCCTTTAATGACAAATTAATAGTAAATGAAATCTTAAATAATCAAGGATAATAAATGTTTGAAAATATGGATCTTTCTAAAATGGGAGAACTTTTAAATCAAGTTCAAGAAAAAGCAAAAAATATAGAATTAGAACTTGCAAACCGTGAATTTAGCGCTAAAAGTGGAGCTGGACTTGTTAAAGTAAGTGCTAATGGAAAAGGCGAAATTATTGATGTTAACATAGATGACTCTTTACTTAATGATAAAGAATCTTTACAAATTTTATTAATTTCTGCCATCAATGATGTTTTAAGCATGGTAGCGCAAAATCGCTCTAGTATGGCAAATGATGTATTAGGTAGTTTTGGAGGTGTAAAATGATAAAAAAAATTCTGGTTTTTTGCACACTTTTTGGCCTATGTTTTTCTATAGAAAGACCCAAATTTGAAGACTTCATAGCCGGCTATGAAAGAAATAAAGCAAGTATGTTAACTTATGAAGGCATGCCTGCTTTTGCCTTAAGCGAAAACTTACTTGCAGTTTTAAAACAATCTAACACCAAACTCAATAAATACGTAAAATATGATCCATTTTTAAATTTATATCTTGTAAGAACTGATTTTAGCCTATTCCCTGCTTCCATGGGTGATGAAGAAAAACTCACGCGCAATGATTGGGTTGGAATTTGGAATATTAATGAACCCTATATAGGACATATTAAATATTTAGCTCAAGATATTAATGAAAAAGATCAACTTGATTTTAATTCTAAAATAGGTCTTTTAGGAACTCCTTGTTGTGAAATGATGGGTATTGCTTTAAACAATAGCTCTTTTATAGGCAATCGTTATTTAAAGCATTTTATGAAATACAATGATGTATATTGGGGGGATATTGGGGTTGATTTTGTTATGAGAGAAAATAAAATTTATGTCAATAAAGTAAGAAAAAATCCTCAATTTTTAATCAATGATCAAATCATAAGTGTAGATGGTGTAGCAGTAAATAATTTAAGAAAATTAAATGAAAAAATTCTTTTTGCAGATCGTGGAAGCACTCTTTATTTTAAAGTTTTACGCGATAATCAAGATTTAAATATTTCTACTGAAATTTTTGCTAAAGATTTAAGCAAATTTAATATCTTAAATACCAAACCAAAATCTAAAATAACAAATTTTAGAAGCAATCTTGGTTTAACCATAAATAATTCTTCTATAATTACAAAAATAGATCCTAATTCTAAAGCACAAAAAGCAGGGTTTATGGTAGGAGATAAAATTTTAAGGGTCAATAATATCATTTTTAATAATTCTAAAGAATTACAAGATATTTTAACCACAGGAAATGATTTTAATATATTAATTGAACGCAAAAGCAATAAACTCCCTTTATCTAATTTTGACAATATTGCAGATACTAGCTTTGGAGGAGATGGCAAATTTCAATTTTTCATAAGGCTTATAAAGTGAATTTAAAAGAACTTTTTATCCAACACTTGGATAAAAACCTGCCTCAAATAGAAAGTTTTCATCCTTTTTTTAATGAAGCTTTAGCCATGATGCTTAAAGCAGGAGGTAAACATTTTCGCGCACAATTACTCTTAAGCGTAGTACAAAGCACTAAACCTCAACTATTAAATCAAGCTCTTGATGCAGCCCTAGCTTTAGAATTTATCCATACTTATTCTTTAATTCATGATGATTTACCTGCTATGGACAATGCTGATTTTAGACGCACTCTTCCAACCTTACATAAAAAATACGATGAAAGCACCGCTATTTTAATAGGAGATGCTCTAAATACTGAAGCTTTTTTAATTTTAGCCCATGCTAATTTAAAAGATAGTATTAAAATAAAGCTCATTCAAACTCTAGCTTTTAATGCAGGAATTAATGGTATGATTATAGGTCAAGCTATTGACTGTTTTTTTGAAAATCAAAAACTCAAACTAGATGAACTTGAGTTTTTACATATTCACAAAACTGCAAAATTAATTGCTGCAGCCTTGAAAATGGGTTGTGAAATTTGTGAGTTAGAACCTTATCAAAATGATATAATTTATAAACTAGGTTTAAAACTGGGTTTAATTTTTCAAATTAATGATGACATCATAGATGCAACAATGAGTCAAGAACAAAGTGGAAAATCCTCCCATAAAGATACATATAAAAATTCTTTTGTTAATCTTTTAGGTTTAAATCAAGCTATAAAAACAAAACAAGATCTTCTTTATGAATACCAAAAAGACTTAGAAAAAATTGATCAAAAACTCGCACAAATGATACAAAATTTAATCACTCAATATTTATAAAAGGTAAAAAATGGACATTAAAATTTTACAAGAACAAGCAAATACTTTAAGATTTTTAAGCGCAGATATGATACAAAAAGCTAATTCAGGTCACCCTGGTGCACCCTTGGGTTTAGCAGATATACTTAGCGTTTTAAGCTATCATTTAAAACACAATCCTAAAAATCCTACTTGGCTAAATCGTGATAGACTTATTTTCTCAGGTGGACATGCTAGTGCTCTACTTTATAGCTTTTTACATTTAAGTGGTTATGATTTAAGCTTAGATGATCTTAAAAACTTCCGCCAACTCCATTCTAAAACCCCAGGTCATCCTGAAATTACAACACCTGGGGTAGAAATTGCTACAGGTCCTTTAGGTCAAGGTGTTGCAAATGCAGTAGGCTTTGCTATGGCAGCCAAAAAAGCTCAAAATATCCTAGGAGATGATTTAATTGATCATAAAATTTATTGTCTTTGCGGGGATGGAGACTTGCAAGAAGGTATTGCTTATGAGGCTTGTTCTATAGCAGGATTTCATAAACTTGATAATTTAATACTCATTTATGATAGTAATAATATTTCTATAGAAGGAGATGTAGACTTAGCTTTTAATGAAGACGTTAAAATGCGTTTTCAAGCACAAGGATTTGAAGTTTTAAATACCAATGGACATGATTATGAAGAAATCAACCAAAGCTTAAAAAAAGCACAAAAAGCTACAAAACCTTGCCTTATCATAGCAAAAACCATTATAGCAAAAGGTGCACAAGAACTTGAAGGCAGTCATAAAAGCCATGGTTCACCTTTAGGCGAAGAAATAATTAAAAAAGCTAAAGAAAAAGCGGGGTTTGATCCAAATTTAAGCTTTTATATACCAGAATTTGTGAAAATTCGCTTTGAAAGTGCTATAGAACTTGGAGATTTAGAAGAAGCAAAATGGAAAGAAAAACTTAAAAAATCTGGTAAAAAAGAACTTTTAGAAAAACTTTTAAATCCTGATTTTACTAAAATACAATATCCTGATTTTAAAGGCAAGGACTTAGCCACAAGAGATAGCAATGGTGAAATCTTAAATGTTTTAGCTTCAAATTTAGAAGGTTTTTTAGGAGGAAGTGCAGACTTAGGACCTTCAAATAAAACAGAGCTTTATAATATGGGTGATTTTATAGAAGGGAAAAATCTCCATTTTGGTATCAGAGAACATGCTATGGCAGCAATCAATAATGCCTTTGCAAGATATGGAATTTTTCTTCCTTTTTCAGCAACTTTTTTCATCTTTAGTGAATATTTAAAACCTGCTGCACGGATAGCAGCCTTAATGAAAATCAAACATTTTTTTATCTTTACCCATGATAGCATAGGTGTTGGAGAGGATGGACCAACACATCAACCCATAGAACAACTTAGTACTTTTAGAGCTATGCCTAATTTTTTAAGCTTTAGACCAGCCGATGGGGTAGAAAATGTTAAAGCATGGCAAGTAGCTTTAAAAGCTGACATTCCAAGTGCTTTTATACTTTCACGTCAAAAACTTAAAGCCTTAAACGAACCTATTTTTGGTGATGTTGAAAATGGAGCATATTTATTAAAAGAAAGCAAAAACCCTAATTTTACACTTTTAGCAAGTGGTAGCGAGGTCTCACTGTGTTTAGATTTAGTCAATGAATTAGAAAAACAAAATCTAAAATGCAATGTTATTTCTATGCCTTGTTTTGAACTTTTTGAAAAACAAGATAAAGCCTATCAAGAAAGATTATTACAAGGTGAAGTTATAGGTATTGAAGCAGCCCATTCAAATGAGCTATATAAATTCTGTCACAGAGTTTATGGCATAAAAAGCTTTGGAGAAAGTGGCAAAGATCAAGAAGTATTTAATCATTTTGGTTTTAATGTTTCAAACCTTTTAAATTTTATCCTTAATCAATAATACATGAGTGCTAATTTTAAGCTAGAAAACAATACTCTTTTTATTTTGGGTACTTGGGATAAAACAAGTACTTACAAGTTAAAAACTCAAGACTTTTTAACTTTAATTTTAAGCAAGGAAATTATTTTTGATTTTCACTCTTTAGAAGAAATTGATACTGTAGGAGTAAGATTTTTCCTTGCCTTAGAAAATGATCTTAAAAATAAAAATATTAAAACCATTAAACAAGGTTTAAATACACGTTTTCAAGCACTATTTGAACTTTGTGCAAAAAATTATCAAAGACTAGATAAAAACAATAAACCTCATAAAAATCTTAATGAATATTTTATCAATCTTGGAAAATCGACTTTAGAACTTTTAATAATTTTAAAAAAATTCATTAATTTTACAGGAGCTTTTTTTATCAGCCTTTTTTCCTGTTTAAAACATCCTAAAAATTTCCGATTTATAGCCTTTTTATACCACATAGAACACTCAGCCTTAAAAGCCCTACCCATAGTGATATTAACCGCTCTTTTAGTAGGTATAGTTTTAGCTTATCAAGCTGCTTATCAACTTGCTCAATTTGGTGCAAATATTTTCATTGTAGATTTAATGGGAATTTCAGCCACAAGAGAACTTGCTCCTTTAATCGCTGCTATTGTGATTGCAGGAAGAAGTGCTAGTTCTTACACAGCACAAATTGGGGTAATGAAAATCACAGATGAAATTGCAGCTATGAACACCATGGGATTTGGATCTTTTGAATTTATTATTATTCCACGCGTTATGGCTTTAGTTGTAGCCATGCCTTTAATCGTTGCTATAAGTGATGCGATAAATATTTTAGGTGGAATGTTAGTTGCAAAACTAAGTCTTGATATCTCTTTTAATGAATTTTTAAGACGCTTTAAAGAAGCTGTAGCATTAAAACACATTATCATAGGTCTTATTAAAGCCCCTATTTTTGGATTTTTAATAGGCATTATTGCTTGCTTTCGTGGTTTTGAAGTTAAAAACACCACTCAAAGTATAGGAATTTATACAACAAAAAGTGTTGTAAACACTATTTTTTGGGTTATAGCTTTTGATGCTTTATTTTCAGTAGTTTTAACTTCTATAGGAATTTAAATGATTATTAAAGCACAAAATATCACAACCAAATTTGGACAAAATATTATCCACGATAACATAAGTTTTCAAGTACAAAAAAATGAAATTTTTGGGATTTTAGGTGAAAGCGGAAGTGGGAAATCTATACTTTTAAAACAAATGCTTATGCTTGAAAATTTCAACGATGGTGAGTATGAAATTTTAGGATATAAATTAAAAAATATTAGCACACAAAATGCTTTAGCTTTACGTAAAAAATGGGGAGTAGTTTTTCAATTTGCTGCTCTTTTTAGCTTTTTTAATATTTACGAAAATATTGCCATTCCTTTAAAAGAATATACCAATTTAGATGAAAGTACTATTGAGGAACTCGTTTTAATGAAGCTTAAAATGGTAGGATTAAACGAAAGTGTTTTAAAACAATTTCCTAATGAACTTAGTGGAGGTATGCAAAAAAGAGTAGCTATTGCTAGAGCTTTAGCTCTTGATAATAAATTGCTTTTTTTAGATGAACCCACCTCAGGACTTGATCCTCATAGCAGCCGTGAATTTGACGATTTAATTTTAAAATTAAAAAAAAGTTTTGACTTAAATATTGTTTTAGTCACACACGATAAAGAAAGTATGAAAAACCTACTTGATCGTTTTATTATTTTAGAAAATAAAAAAGTAGGATTTTGTGGAACTTATAAACAATTATACGAACAAAATGAAAAACTTTTTAAAAAATTTATGGAGTAAAAAGTGGAAAATAAATCAAATTATTTTTTTGTAGGACTTTTTGTTTTTGGGATATTTTTTGCCACTCTTGCTTTCATGCTTTGGCTTAGCGAATACGCCAAAGAAGAAAGTTTTAAGTATTATGAAATTCACACGCAAGAATCTGTTGCAGGACTTAGTATAAAAGCACCTGTAAGACTTTTAGGGGTAGAAGTGGGTAGTGTAGAACAAATCAATATTTACAACAAAGATAAATTAGGTGTTAATATACTCATAAAAGTTAAAAATGATACTCCTATAAAAGAAGATACCTTTGCCACTTTACAACTTCAAGGCATTACAGGACTTAAATTTATCGAACTCCAAGGTGGAAATAAAAATAGTCAAGACTTAAATCCAACAAAGACTCAATTTCCTATTATTCCTTTTAAGGAAAGTTTATTAACAAGTATAGATAAACAAAGTGAACATATTTTTTCTCTTATAACAACTCTTGATACCCAATCTAAAGAACTTTTAAGCGAGAGAAATCTTAAAAATCTAGAAATATTGTTGCAAAATCTAGCCCAATTAAGTGCCAATTTAAACAATCACTCTAAAAATTTAAGCCTTAATCTTTCAAACGCAAGCATTAAAATGGGAAAAATGGCTGATAATATAAGCCTTAGCACTCATCATTTTAATTCTAGTCTTACACAAATAAAAGATACTTTATCAAATTTAGATGATTTTATAAAAAAAGCAAATACAAAACTAGATAGTTATGATGATATAAAAATATCTTTATTGCAGAATTTAGAACTTCTTAAACAAGTTTTAATTCAAAGTAATATTTTAATAGAAAATTTACAAAATAGTCCTTCTGATTTGCTTTTTAAAACAAGCAAACCTAAGTTAGGGCCAGGAGAAAAATAATGAAAAAAGCATTTTATTGTATTTTAATTTTTATTTTTATATTAAATGGATGTTCTTTAAAGCGTGAATTTGTAAATCCAAACCAAAGCCTTTTGCTTAAAGATGATAAAAGCTTAGTAAGTATAAATTTCAAAAAAACTAACAAAATTCTTAAAATCCGCAATATAGACACACCTTTGTATCTAAATTCAAAACATATCATTTATCTAAATCGTGGTTTTGCAAATAAATATGCTCATTATTTGTGGGCTGATTTACCAAGTGATCTTTACTCTTCTTTAATATTATCAAAATTTGAACAAAGTCAAATTTTTATAAGCGCATTTTCTCAAGTAAGTTCTTTAAAAGCTGATTATATTCTTGAAAGCAAAATCAATGCTTTTAATCAAATAATCAATCTTCATGAAAATTATGTTCAAATTTCTATAAGCGTTAATTTTATAGATCTTGAAAAAAATCAAATGATTGCTCATAAAAATTTTAGTATTAAAGAAAATATAGAAAAAAAAGATATCTATGCCACCCATAATGCTTTTGAAAAAGCCTTAAACACCCTAACAAATGAAATTGTCTTATGGGTAAATTGTAATTTATAATAATTTAAGGAACGCTTTTTGCTTTTCAAAGATAAGCTATACTTTTGAAAGGCAAACAATGAATAATAATTTAAATATTTTCAAAAAACACTTAGGTGAAATTCAAAGTCTTAACGAATTCCAAGCAAAACAAATTTATTCACAAATAAATGATGCAAATGATTTTATTGGAGCATTGCAAGTACTTGATATAACTTTAAAAAAAATAGAACAAAGTATATTAAAAAGAATAGATGAAAACTTAGATGATGTACAAAAAAGAACTTTAGATGCAACAACATCACAACTTATACAAAATTGTTCTTTTATGGGAGCAGGACTTTTTGGAAATATTTTTAATGTATATGTGGGAAAAAAACTTTTTGAATTTGAAATAAGTAATCCTCTTTTAATTTTAAAAACAGATAATTATGAAGGGGTATTAGCTTATATTCAAGATAAAAAAGATGAAATAAAAAATATTTTATCAAAATTAGCTAGCACTATTAGCATGGATCAAACCCTTGATAATAGAGGGATTTATGAAGACACAATAGACTTTAAAAATTTATTTAAATAAATTAAGAAATTATTTGTTTTCTTTTAATGAATATAATATGTTTTAGCTTAAAGAGATTTTCTAAAATACCAAAAAGAGCCAGGCTATAAATAAAAAAGGGGAGGGAAAATTAGCCTAGCTCAAATGAGACCCACAAAAGATCTCTTTAAGCCAAAAATTCTAAATATATCAAATCATATCTACGTTTTAATTTAATATATTTTAAGTATTTTATTCTAAAAATACTTAAAATATTATTTAGTAATTTAAATTATTAAATAATATTACTATAATTTTTCAAATAAAATACTATTTTTCACAATTTTACACAATTGCAGAAAGAATTTCAGCACGCCCATTAACTACAGCAACACAATGCTCATAATGTGCGCTATTGAGCCCATCAACACTTCCAGCATCCCATTTACCATTATAATGCTTTGGAGTCCCATCTTTTTGACATATCATAGGCTCTATACAAAAAACCATACCATTTTTAATTTTTGGACCACTTTTTGCATTAGCTCCATTTTCTAAATAATTTAAAATTTCAGGTTCTCCATGAGGTTTACGTCCTATACCATGCCCACAATACCCACGAAGCGGAACAAAACCTCTAGTTTGGATAAATTCACCCAAAGCAGCCGAAAGCTCTTTAAAACGCATGCCTTCTTTGATAATATCTATAGCATGATATAAAGCATCTTTAGCGCAAGAAATTAATGCCTGATCTAAAGATGAAATCTCTCCTATAGCAATAGTCCTTGCAGCATCTCCATAATATCCACCAACCACACTCCCAACATCTATTCCTAAAATATCACCCGCTTTTAAAATTTTATCATCTGGAATTCCATGGATGCAAACCTGATTTAAAGAAGTACAAATTGCACCTGGAAAACCATAAAGTCCTTTAAATGAAGGTTTAGCTCCAAGACTTAAAATATAATCTTCGGCCATTTGATCAATTTGTTTTAAACTCATTCCTATTTTAATTTCTTTTTCTAAAAAATCTAAAGTTTTTGCTACAACTTGATTTGCTATTCTTAATTTTTCTATTTCATCTGGTTTTTTTATTTCTATCATTTTTCATTTCCTTATAATTTTAGCCAAATTCTAGCAGTATTCTTTAAAGAATCAACATCACTAGAAGCATAAAAATGTAAATTTGCCTTATAATTTTTAGTTTTTATATTCTCTTGTTGCTTAAGAAAATCAACTATAGCATCCCCTGAATGAATTAATTTTGTTTGATTACCAAAATACTCACTCAAAGAAGAACTCAATAAAGGAAAATGAGTGCAAGCAAGTATTAAAGCATCAGGAGTTAAAAGGTCTTTAAAATAATACTCCATAGTACTTTGCATAAGCTTACCCTCAAAAATACCTTCTTCAACCATAGGAACAAAAAGCCCTGTAGCTAAAGCATTAACCTTAGTAAAACCTTCAAGCAATAAACGTTTTTGATATTCTTTTGAATTAATAGTAGCTTTTGTACCAATCACTAAAATTTCTTTATCTTTATCACACAAAGCTTTACTTGTTGCCTTAACACCTGCATCAATAACTCCATACACTGAAAAAGTACTTTTTTGTCTTAAAACGTCTAAAGCATAAGCACTAGCGGTATTACACGCAATAATTAACATATCAATTTGAAATGATCTAAAAAATTCTAATGCTTCAAGACAAAATTTAACAATAGTATCTTTATCTTTTACACCATAAGGAACCCTAGCAGTATCTCCATAATAAATAATCTCATCAAAAAGCCTAGCTTCATAAAGAGATTTTAAAACACTTAATCCTCCAACACCACTATCAAATACACCCACTTTCATACTAATATCTTCTTGCTCCTATATAACGTGATTTCCAATAAGAACTATCAAGTCTAGCTTCTTTTACTCCACCTTTTGTGGATAAATGTATAAATTTTCCTTTATTTGTATAAATACCTACATGCATGCCATTTGGTCCTCTATTGGTTTTAAAAAAAACAAGATCTCCGGCTTTTAATTTAGATTTAGAAACCTTAGTACCTAAGGCTAATTGAGTTTGAGTGGTACGTGGTATATGTATTTTAAACTCAGCCATAACATTTTGTGTAAAAGCTGAACAATCAGCACCTTTTTTGCTTCTCCCCCCTAAAACATAGGGAGTATTTTTCCACTCTTTAGCAATAAATTTAAGTTTTCTTTCTTTATTTACATGAGAAGGAGTAAAATCAGGATATAAATTTTGATAAAAACTACATCCACTCATAAAAAATACTACAACAATAAAAAAATAAATCTTTCTCATATTCTAAGACTTTTTAGCAAAAAAATTAAGATAAATCAAACCCCAAATTCCAGAACAAAAAGAAGCTATAAGAATAGCTAAATTATCAGCATAATTAAAAATATCACTTGCTTCATAAGCTAAACCATCAATAAACAAACTCATAGTAAAACCTATACCTGTTAATATACACACTCCATAGAGTTGTTTTATATTGCAACCTTGAGGTAAGCTTGCAAATTTAAATCGAATTGCCAAGTAAGAAAACAAAAACACCCCAACTTGTTTACCTACAAAAAGCCCTAAAAAAATACCTATACTTACACCTGAAAAAAGTACTTTAAGATCAATATTAGATAAATTCACCCCAGCATTAGCAAAAGCAAACAAAGGTAAAATAACAAAAGCTATCCAAAATTTTAAACCTTCATAAATTTCTTCTAAAAAAGGTTGTCCATTTTTAGTTTGCATAGGTATAAAAAATGCTGTAATAATTCCAGTTAAAGTTGCATGAACCCCACTTTTTAAAACACTAATCCAAAGAATAATAGAACAAATAAAATAAAAAGACTTTCTTGTTACACCCAAAAGATTTAAAATAAACATTACCAAAATAGCTATACCGCCAATAACTAAAGCTAAAGTAGATAATTTTGTCGTATAAAAAATAGCTATAATTAAAATAGCACCAACATCATCAAAAATAGCCAAAGAAAGCAAAAAAAGCTTTAAACTTGTAGGAACATGTTTTCCACACATCATCAATATAGCCAAAGCAAAAGCAGTATCTGTAGCAGTAGGAATAGCCCAACCCCTTAAAACATAAGGATTAGTTATATTAACTAAAGAAAACAAAAGTGCAGGTATAAGTATACCTCCTAAAGCAGCCATTAGAGGTAAAACAATATTTTTGGGATGTTTAAACTCACCGCATAAAAATTCTTTCTTAAGTTCAAGCCCTATTGCAAAAAAAAATATTGATATTAAACCATCATTTATCCAAAGTAAAAAAGGTTTTATAAGCTCAAATTCGCCTATACTAAAACCTACCTTTAAATTTAAAAATTCACGATAATACGTACTAAAAGACCCATTTTCCATAAGTAAGGCAAAAATAGTACAAACTATAAGTAAAATACCGCCAAAAGCTTCATTTAAAAGTAAAGCTTTTAATTTAGATACTAAAATCATTTAACAAACTTAAGATAAATAAAACCAACAATAGCACTTAAAAAACTAGCTACTAAAATAGCAAGTTTATCAGCATGTTCAAAAATATTACTATTTTTATAAGCTAAACCATCAATAAACAAACTCATAGTAAAACCTATACCTGTTAATATACAAATGCCATAAAATTGTCTATATCTCACGTTTTCAGGAAGCTTAGCTAACTTCAATTTGATAGCAAGATAACAAAACATAAAAACACCCAATTGTTTTCCTAAAAATAATCCCAATATAATCCCAATACTTACAGGTGAAAATACAAAATCAAGTTGCATATCTCTAATATCAATTCCAGCATTAGCAAAAGCAAATAAAGGTAAAATAAAATAAACCACCCAAGGATTTAAATCTTTAAAAACTTCGTGTAAATAAGGTTTTTTATTTTTAGTATCAAGAGGGATAAATAAAGAAATAATTACACCTGCTAAAGTTGCATGAACCCCGCTTTTAAGCATAGCTATCCACAACACAACACCCACTAATACATAAAGCGATAAATGAGTAATATGATAATAATTTAATAAAAGCAAAGCAAAAATACAAAACAAACAAATAATAATAGCTAAAACAGAAAGCTGATCTGTATAAAATAAAGCTATAATTAAAATAGCACCCAAATCATCAAAAATAGCCAAAGAAAGCAAAAAAAGCTTTAAACTTGCAGGAATTTTATTTCCCAAAAGCATTAAAATACCCACTGCAAAAGCAATATCAGTTGCTGTAGGTATAGCCCATCCTTTCATAGCAAATTCATGAGAATAATTAATAGCAAAAAAAATCAAAGCAGGTGCAATCATACCTCCTAATGCACCAAATATAGGTAAAGACACAGATCTTATATTTTTAAGTTGCCCTCGTAAAATTTCATATTTTAACTCAAGTCCTATACAAAGAAAAAATATAGCTATTAAACCATCATTTATCCATAAATCTAAAGATTTTGTAAGCTGAAAATGATCAAATCCAACAGTGAAATTAGCATGAAAAAAATCTGTATAAATAGGGCTTAATGAAGAGTTTTTGCATAGTAAAGCCAAAAAAGTACAAAATACAAGCAAAATACCTGGAAAAGTTTCACTTAAAACCATTTTCTTTATCATCAGCAAATCCTTAGTTGTTAAAAATAAAAAAATAAATGCTAGGATTATAACCAAAAAATGCTAAAGAAATATTTATTTAAAATCACTCTAAGACACTAAAGTCAATATCTTAAAGCGATTTGTTACATTTTAAGATATTTAGGCATAAATATCTAAACTATTTGATCCCAAAACTTCCGCATTAAAAGATTCAGAGCATTCTTGCATACCTTCCATGAGTTTATTTAATAATTCTTCATTTAAATCCATAGATTTTTTTAATATTGAAGTATTAATTGTACTCATTAGGCAAGCATTAGAAGGAATATCTAAAGCCATAACGCCTCCTTTAATTTAAGTCTTAAGACTTCAATTAAATCGAATATTACATGTAAAACTTGATACTTTTTAAATTTATTTCAAAAAATTATAGTTTTTATGGCAAGAAATTAAAATCAAAATTTTTCATCTCCCATAAAATATCCATAAAGTTCATAAGTTCCATCTTTTTTTATTAAAATAACAGGATATTTTTCACTATATCCTTGCTCCATTCCAGGACTTCCTTGTGGCATACCAGGAGCTGAAATTCCTATAATATTTTTAGGTTTATTCTCAAGCAACCAAGCTATCGCACTTTCTGGAACATGCCCTTCTACTATATAACCCTCAATAAACCCTGTATGACAACTTTGATATTCATCTTTTATACCAAAATCTTTTTTAATCTTTAAAATATCATGTGTTTTATGCACACTAATTTCATAACCTTTATTTTTCATATAATCAGCCCAAAGATCACAACAACCACAATTTGGACTCTCATAAATTTGTATATTTTTAGCCTGCATTGTACTGAATAAAATACATGCAACAAAAATTAAAATACTTTTTTTCATTTTAAATTATCCTTAAAAAAATATCTAATAATACTTTTATAAAGTAAATATAATAATTATTTAAATACTTTAAATACAAAGATATTAACAATTAAGTTTTTTCACAGAAAAATCAATTCTTTTAATATATCAATTCTCATGACAATTTTTAAATTTTTTATATTTAATCATGATCTTAAAATGCTTGGAAAAAATCCAAAAAAATAAGAAAAGCAAGTGATTTATTAATTAAAACTAGTAAAAATACTAAATACAACACAAAGAACAATTAGTCTTTAAGAAACAAGAAACTTTAAACCGCCGCTTAATACAATTTTGCTTTTAGATGATATTTTTAAAGTTACACCAAATAAACTATTATTAGAAGAGTGTTTAATGATAATATCTTGTGCATCATAAGATTAACAAAAGAACTTAATCGTAAAACTTAAATATAAAAAAGATTGTTTAATTATATTTTACATAGACTGGAGTTAAAAAACTCATCACATCTGTAAAAATTAAAGGTGATTCCTTTGCTAAAAATTTTGTTTTAGTCTCTTTTTAAACTTCTTTATGGTAAAATACACTTTTATCAAATAAAGAAAATTAGATGTTTTTCTATGGAAAAAGATCTAAAATTATGTTATAATTCTTACTAGAGAAATTTAAAAAGAGACTAAAATAAGTGGTTTTTGGTTATCCACGCAGGGTTACAATCCCTTTAAAACCATTAAAATTCAAATAAACTAGCTTGTATAAACTTAGTTTTTTTCTTTTCTTTACTTATTTTTTCATTGTAATATTTAAATTCTTTGCTTTTTTCATCATATTCAAATAAAACTAAATTTTTATTATCATTTATTTTTTCATTAAAAGAAGTTCCACCTAAAAGGATTTGCATATTGTCAAATTGTTTTTCTGTTATGGTTAAAACTCTTATATTTCCATCTTGTTGTTTTGTTCTATGAAGTTATTTTGAAAATTTCTATTTTTTCATCTTCAATTGATAAATTTAAAAAATGATCTGATTCCTCATCAGAAAGACATATTTTATAACTCTCTTTATTTTCACTATTTTATGAAATTTTATCAATACTTTTTATTCATTTTTAATAAATTATTCTAAAAATTTTTCCAAAAATAAAAATAAATGGTGTGTAAAATTTCAATATCTTTATAATTCTGATATTATTTGATGAGCTTTTTTAATTGTTTCTAATTTTCGCTTTAATTCTATATTTTCAAGCATTGTTTTTAAAAAAAGTTCTGTAAGTCGTGGCAAATTTCCATTTTTCCAACGTGCTATAGTACTTTCTGGTATTTGCAACATTTCACTTAATTGTCGTTGAGTAATATTTAACTCTTCGCAAACTTGTTTGATTATGTTTTCTTTGTGCATATATCTCCTTTATTGTTTTAATAATTTTATCATAAAGCACCTTGATTTTCTTGCTTTAATTGATTTAAAATGTTTTGTTATTAAGTGTAAAAAAGTAAAAATTTTATATTAAATATTAAAATGTATAAAAACTTTTATAAAATAATTTGCTATAATTTTTAAAAAAAAGGATTTTTAATGCTTAATCTAAATATAGAATTATCAAGGGAAAAAGAACAAGCTTTTTTAGATATAGCCAAAGCAAGAAATACAAGCAAAGAAAAGATTGCCCAAGCCTTAATTATAGAATTTTTAGAAGACTTGCAAGATGCAAAAATAGGCGAACAAGCTTATAAAGAATATTTGGCAAATGAAAAAAAAAGCATTAGTGCTGATAATCTTTTTAAACAACTTAATTTATGATAGAAATTTATTTTAGCCAAAAAGCAGCAAGACAAATTAAAAAACTAAATAAAGAAGCCCAAAAGCAAATTAAAAAATGGAAAGAAGAAATGCAAAGCCTAGAAAGCCCAAATCAAAAAGGCAAAGCATTAAAAGGAAATTTAAAAGGTTTATGGCGTTATAGGATAAATGATTATCGCTTAATTTGTTTAAATGATGATAAAAAATTAACTATTCTTTGTCTTGAAGTAGGACATAGAAAAGAAATTTATAAGCCATAGCTTATAATAATATCACTCATAAAAATGCATTTGTTTATCTTTATCTTGTTGATGTATTAAAAATTCAATTTTAAAAATGTTTTGTTTGTTTTTTCATAATTCTTTCTCCTTTAATCTTTTTACTTCTTTTATAGCTGCTTCATCGTTATTTTTAACCTCTATAAGTCGTAAAGCATCAAGGATTTTTATACGAAAATTAGTAAGTTTTGCATTCATTTTAATTTCACTTTCAAATTTTAATGATATTTCATTTATAGTAGTATCTTTTAAAGCTATAATGCTTTTTAACCTTTTAACTTCTTTTTTTAAAGCTATAATTTTTTCATTTTTTTTAAACGTAAATAACATGTTTTACCTTTTATTTATCTATCATAAGATAGATGATAAATTTGATTTTGCAAAGAGCTAATTTCTTTTATATTTTTAATATTTACTTCTATTTGCTCTTTTAATTGATTTAGAAGTTGTATTTTTTTGTTTTCAAGATTAGAAATTTGAGTTTTTAAAGATTTATTTTCATCTTTTAAAGACTTATTTAGCTTCATTTCTTTTCTATATTCATCTTTACTTAGTTTTATAATGACTTGTTCTTTTGTGTGATAAGCTTTCATTTTTTCTCCTTTTAGATTAATGCTTAAAAGGGACAACTGAGTTCTTTAGAATAGGAGATAAAACAAAAAGGTAAATTATGAAGTAGTTAATTTGTAAAAGTTGCCCCATTTAAGCATTAAAGGAGCTTAAGAAAAGCCAAGAGCCTTGCTCTCTTGGCGTGAGTATTGTTTAAGTATAGGCTAAGCAAGGCTATTCTATAATTTTAGTGGTTTTTTAGTTTAGTTGATTGATTATTTCAATCAACTTTTTTACTATTTCTAACAATAAAAAAGCAATTTTTAAAAACTTCTCTATCATCAAAAACAGCTCCTTTCCCACCAAGAGAATTAGCCACTTAAACTTTATAATTATACAAAATATTTCTTAAACTCTTGATTTTCTGTCATTTTAAAGTGCAAGAAAACCTTAAAAATAGCACTATAAACAATAATAACGAGCCAAGTTTATGGATAACTTGCTAACCCTTCCGCTATACACAACTATCAACGCGATAGCAAAGCTTAATTTCCAAGCAGTCAAAAGCTTAAGAAAGTTCTTTAATAAAAAGAACTTGTTAAACTTTTAATAAAGCTTTTCGTATTTTTTATATATAAAAACAAAAAAACCTTTAAAACTTATTTTTTGTTTTTTGAAATAATTCTACATAATGGATAATTAAAACAAACTTAAAATTTATACAATTTGGATAATTTTTAAAAAATATTTTGTGATATAATTTCTTATATAAATTAAAATAAAGGATATATTTTTGAAAAATGAAACATATGAAGATAAACTAGAAGAAGCATTTAATGATTATCTACATGATAAGATGAGTAAATATGAACTTTTTAAAAAAATCAGCGAAATAAAAATTGAAAATTTAAAAAATATTAAAGATATTTATGTAAAAGAACCTAATTTATTTCAATTTAAATGGTTCATATTCTGTGTAGCGATGTATTTTATTTGCGTTTTTATATCTATGAGTTTTTTAAAAAATGAAGTTTGGTTTTTTATTTATTTTATATTTTTTGTATATGTTTATGCAAAAGGAGTTGACAGAAAAATTTCATATATTTATCTAATAACATAGATAATTGTCAAGAATATATAGAAAAATTAAAAGAGAGAATTAAATATATCGAAGATCACCTGCTTGATTTTATGGATGGAGCAAAAGAAAAAGCAATTATAGAAGATTATTTTAAATTAAAAAAATATACCGAATCTATAAAATTTCAACTTAAAATTTTAAAACTACACCCTACACTGAAAAATGAATTATCTAAATTAAAAAATTCTTTTGAGTTTGAATTGTCACATGAAATAATTGATTTTTACTTTTCAGAAATCGAAAAACAAATAGAAAATGAAATGGGGTTTAGCGATGAGATGAAATCAATAATAAAGTATCAAAAAACTCTTTGGCTTGATAAAGATGACTATAAATTTTATAATTATTTTTATAAAAAACGGGATGAATTTGTTGAATCAATTCCATGGCTATTTTAAAATCATTATAAAATTCTTGTTTTAAAGAATTTTATACATAATTTGACATTATGATGGTTAGTGCGGTGATTAAAAATCCAACTAAGCTTAAAGAAGTTACCAAAATGACATCAATTTTCTGAATTAAATTTTCTAAAATTTGTTCAATCAATTCGATAGTAATACCATCCTTTTATAAGATATTATCTAATTGAAAAATTTATATTTATTATATTACAAAATTACCAAAAATTATTTATGCGCATATATTTTTCCATAAATTATCATCATCTAATGACTTCTATAAAATTTTTAAAGGTTTCAATTTTCATTTACCAATTTTAAATTAGATTTTGGGTTATTGGGCGTCTTTTGAATTTTTATAACTTTATAAATTTTCAAATCATCCATATTATCAATATCAATCCTAAAAGTAGTAGTTTTAAAGTTATCACTTTGGTTAACTGGTTTAAATTCAATAATTCCAACATCTTTCTTTTCCACAAAAATCTTGCAAGCAATTTCATTATTATTGATATAAACAACAAGGTCTCCATGTCTTGGTTTTGAACTGTCTGTATCATATATAATAATGTCTCCATCTTCAATTATAGGGAACATGCTGTCGCCATTGGCTCTAGCTGCTTTTAAATTTGATTTACTTTGTGATAATGGTATATAAGTAAATTCATCTTCACACTCATAAACATCATTAATTGACAAGCCACAACTTACAGACCCAGTAATTCTAATTCTTTGCACTTGGATTGGCTCATGTGATATTAAAACATTTGCATCAGTTTCTCCAAGAACTTTCAAAACCGCTTCTATAAATTCTGCAGTCATTTTTCTTTGTCCTAATGCATATTTTGAAATTGCAGCTGTTTTAATTCCATGTCCATTTCTATACCCATATGCGGTTAACTTCTGTGCTAACTGATTTTGTGTTAAATTATGTTTTTTTAAGAGTTTCTTTAAATTGTATCCATTCATATTTTATAACCTTGTATTTGAAAATAATTATACATATTGTATAATTTATAATTATACAAATCGGATTATTTTAAGAATAATTTAATTATCCATTATGTAGAATTATATTTATGAAAAAAATAGATTTAATTAAAAAATAACTTTGAAATTTGGAGGAGCCAATAGCTCTTGGTAGGCAAAAATTAACGGCAGTAGGAAAGTTGATATAAAAACCGCATTAAAATTAAAAGATGAATTTAATATTCCATTAGAATTATGGGGAAATTCTGAAATTTTTATTAAAATCACCAAGGAAGTTACAAACATACCCAAGCGCGGTAGAAAGCGAAAGGATAGAGAATTAAAGTGATTAATAAAAGGTTAAAATAGGTTTTATAGCGGGATTTTCAATAGGTTTTTTTTAGTTTATTTTTTAATTTAAATTATAACATAAAGGAGAGTTGGTGATACCAAATTTTATAGCAAGCTTTGAAGTTGCAAATTACGAAGGAAAAAGATTAAGACAAAGAAAAGGATATTTAAAACTATCAAATACTATAGCCTATGGAGGACTTAGTGTTGATGCTCTATCATTATATATTCAATTAGCAAAACTTAGCGAAAAAACACTTGTAAGTGAGATTTATTTAAGAGAATTTATAAAAGTTAAAAATAATCAAAGAATGAGTTTAAATAGATTAAGAACTGCTAAAAAAGAATTAATCGAACTTAAACTTTTAGAAATTAAAAAAGTTAGAAAGGGTTCTTTAAATTTTTATGAGTGGATTTTAAAAGATGAAAATTATCAAGTTAAAAAGCACTTCAATAAATCTTTAACTTTGCTTAAAAATAGTGATGAAAAACTAAGCAAAACTCTTAAAAATAACGCTTCATCAATCGACACAATTTCGACTCCTCAAAGTCAAAAAAGTCAAAATTCGCTATATATAGATACGCGTGCGTGCGTACGCGCTAATAATATAAATAATATAAATAATATAAATAATATAAATAATATAAATAAAAAAGTAAAGAAAGAAAACGTTTTTAATCAAAACGTCTCTTTTTGTGGTAGTTTTTTAAAACTTGATGAAAAGGAACTTCAAAAAATGAGTAAAAAACAATTTAAAGTACCAAATATTAATGAGCTTATGGGACAAATAATGAGTTTTAATGAGAAAAATGGAACAAATTTTGGTGAAAAACTAGCTAATGATTTTATAGCTTATTGGGATGCTAGAGAGTGGAAAAGAAATGGAAAAATAATGTCAAGTGTTCCTGGAAGTCTCTATACTTGGCTTAAATACGCAAAAGAAAATGAAGCAAGAAAAAGTTACAGTTTTACTAGGAGAAAAAAAGAAGCTGATCCAAGTGTGGTTGATAGCCTGATGGAATATTATGGAATGAAAAAAGAAAATGAAGTTAATCTCTTAGGATGCTTTTAAGGAGTGAAAATGCAAGAAAAAATTCAAATTTTAATAGACTTATTAGAAATTAACAAAGCCCAAGCTACAGATATTGTGGGTAGATATTTAAAAAATGCAAAAGATATTCATTCTTTTTTAGATTTTTATTTTGAAACTTTAGAAAAGGAAAATATTATAGGAACCACCTATGAAAAATTAAGAATGGTTTGCAAAAAAGCAGAGATTGAATTTAAAAAACGCTTTGAAGATAAAGAAATATTTTTAGAATGGCTTTGCAATAAATATAAAAACCAAGCCTGTTTTAGAGTTTTTCAAGGCGATTTCAAATACTCATATTTCGCAAATTATGGAAGCAATCAAAAAATTAAAATAAATCAAGAATGTATCGATTCTTTAATTTGCATCAATGCTTTTAAGCAAATCACTTATAAAAATGGCGAACCATTAGAAAATAATGAATTTAAAGAAGCCCTACTTGAATTTATTTTCAAAAATCAAGATAGGATAGGAAGAGATTTAGAGCATTCTTTACCAGTGCGAGAAATAGAAAGAGTTTTAACTTTAGATGAAATGAGCGAGCTTGAAACTTTAAAAAATCCAAAGAAAGAACCAAGCGAACAAGAATTGCAAAGACAGCAGTATTTGAAAGAGCTAGGACTTGATGGGCTTGATGAAAAACTGAAAAGACTTGAAGAACTTGACAAAAAGCAAAGAGATAAAGAAGAGCAAGATGCATTAATCGCTAAATATGCACAAGTAGAAAGCGAATTAAGAAAAGCTTACCCTGATGCTGATTTAAAAGCTATAGCAGAACTTGCTACAAAGTTAAGTGGTTTAGGTGAAGGCAATATAGATAGTTGGAAAACCCTACTTAATTTAGCTGGAAAATCAAGTAATGCTAAAAAAGCTGACGATTTATCGAGCGCAAATAACAATATTAAATCTAGTTATTTTAACGATAAATTAAAAAAAGCGAAGTAAATGAAATAGATCTTGGAAAAGAATTATTAAGTTTAGTATCAAGGATAAATAATGGATTTTATAAAAGCACTAAAAGGCGGTATGGGATTAGGATCTGGCTTTGCAGATACTTTGATAAAAACAAGCAATTTCACTCCAAATTTAGCAAGTAGCAGTGGTAGTTTTTTAAATGGATTAAAAAATTCTTTTAGTAATTTCGGAGATTGGTTATTTAAAAGTAGCGATACAAACAAAATAACTAATTTTGATAGATTGGGAAATATTTTAGGAATGGGAGGGGCATTGTATGGAGCCTATAATCAGCAAAAAATGGCTAAAAAGAATTTTGACCTGCAAAAGGATGCATATAATTTTAATAAGTATTTGGCTCAAGAAGAGTCAAGAAGGCGGAAAAATATGGAAAATAATCTTCAAAAGGTTTGGAGTAGTTAATTTTTTGGTTTAAGGAAAAAAGCCAAAGGGTGAAATTATAGTTGCCCCTTAAAAAGGGGAGTCAAGAGGACTTGACTATAATTATACAAAGTAGTATAATTATAACTATAACTTGATTAGTCAATTTAATCGCCTCCTTTTTGGGCGTGATTAAATGCTAAAGGGGTTGGCGCCCCTTTAGCATCAAACCCTTGCTAAAATTATACAAAAATCTTCCTTAAACCCTTTATTTAATTATATTTAATTATAAAAGGATAAAAATGGCTTATTATAACCCACAAAGAGTAGTTTTTAACCCAGATGGCAATGTTATTCAAAATGCTGGCAAAGTCGGAGGGGTATTATATGATGTGCTCAATAAAAATTATAATGATAATTTAAAATTTTCAAAGTGGCAACAAGAGCAAGATCTTAGAAAACAACAAATGGAATTTAATGAGGCTATACAAAATAATCAAATCTTGCAAAATGAAAGAAATTTTGATTATCAAAAGGAAAGAGCAAATATAGCAGATCAACAATGGCAAATGAATTATAACCAAAGAGCTAGACAATATGCCATGCAAAATGCTTTAAAACAGCAAGCAATAAATGCAAAACAAATAAAAGATGAAATTTTGGCAAGTCAAGCAATGCTTAATCTACCAAGCTATACAAAGTCAAATCCTCAGATCAGAGCAATACAAGAAAGATTTAATACCATAAAAAAAGGTGGTGGTGATTCTTATTATGATGGGCAAGGTCTTTTGGATGGAACATGGGAAAACATAAAAGGATTTTTTTGGGGAAGATAATATAAATGATGCTCAAGATAGCTTATTTAAGTTTATAAGCGATAGTATTTATAATGAAAAGGTTAGAAGAGACACAAACTATAATAGAACAAGGTATGATGAAATTTACAAAGAGCCTTCAGCTTGGAAAGCTCAAACCATAAATGCTAAAGAATATGAAAAAGCAATAAGGGATTATATAGCTATTACCCAAGCTAATATTAATGCTTATTATGATGAGCAAATGGCAAAAATTTCTAATTTAAAAAATCCTTACATTAATCATCTTTATGAAGAGCAAAGACAAAAAGATTTAAAATATTTTAGAGATCACTTAGCAAAGGATTTTGAATCTTATTACATTAAAGATAAAATCTAGAATAGACCTAGTAAAAATGCAGTAATTGTAGATAATTCAACAACTCGTCAAAATATACAAAACAATTTAGCTAAAAATATACTAGCGGTGCAAAATCAAAATACTCCAAAATTACATAGTGTTAGTTTTAATGGAATTAATGCTCAAATATCAGAACCCGATGCTAATGGTAATGTAATATTGGTCAATGGGGCGGGTAAAAAAATGCAAGTTAGTGTAGAAGAATTAAAAAAACAAGGATTGATGCAATGAATATAAGAGAATTTTTACTAGTATTTCTTTTTTAAATATAATTAAAGAACAAGATGAAGTATTTAAGAATAAAACAGGTTTAAATGGCGAGTTTGATTATAAAGCTTGGCAAAAAGATAACCACACTTATGAGAATAGAATAAATCGAGAGTATGGCGATGCTATAGGCAAATTAGATGAGCTTAACAATGGAAAAATAATATTAACTAGTCAAGATTTAGCAAAGCTTGAAAAATTTAAAAATAATAATTTTTTAGAACAAGATGTAAAAAATAACATACAAAGCTATTTAGATGAAATAAAAGGGAAAGAAGTAAGCGCGGAACAAATTTTTGGATTAAGAACGGCTATAAATAAGCAATTAAACACAGGAAATAAAACATACAACACAAAACAAGCCTATGCAATAGTAAAAGAAATTTTAGATGATGCGTTGATAAGAAATGCTAGCGATAAGACATTAGCAAAAGAAATCCTAGATAATGCAAATAAAAATTTTGCTTTAAAGGAAAATTTTAAAGAAAGTTATTTAGGCATGATGAAGCCTCAAGAAACAAAAGAAGGGCTTATTGATAGATTGGTTAAAGGGCTTAGAAATATAAATGAAGATAAAAATTTAGAAAATGCTTTTAAAGGTATGAATAAACAAGAAAGATTAGCTAATGAAACTCATACAATGAATGCTTTATTAGAAAAACATAGGATTGAAGACATAGGGTATGATTTTAAATCCTTAGCAAAAGATTTGGAAGATGTTGAATTTTCAAGCAAAAAATTAAAAGATGTTAAAGGTGTTATTAATACATACGCTTTGATATACAATAACAATAGAGACTTAATAATGACAGCTTTAGCCAGTAGCGGTAAAAAGACAAACTCTTCAATAGCTACAACAATACAGGGTGTTTTTGATAGGATATTAATAAGTAGTATTTTCGCCAGAATTCACGCTTTAGCTCCTTTTTTAAAAAGTGCCAAAGAACAAGCGTTAAGAAATCAAATACTAGATGCCATAAAACTTGCTAAAACCAATAAAGAAGTTATATCTAATCTTAAAAACATAAAAATAGCAGATAAAGAACAAAGTAGAATTTTTAAATATGCTTTAGACAATTATATTAAAGTAGATAAAGAGCAAAATAAAATATTAAAAGATGCACTAATAAAAGAAGGTGTCATTAAAGGTGACAATTTTTTCATGGATAAAGCTGATCCAGCTAAAGCAAACAGTGATTTAAATGTAAAAATAAGCGTTTCTCCAAATGTTAGAAATTTGGCAAAGCTTACAAATGATGAGATTATAGCTGACTTAGAATATTTAGCCAATAAACATAACGAGATGTTTAAAAAGCCTAGTGATGTGTTTAAACTTATAAAAGAAATTAAGGAAAATCCTACATTTTTTTATAAAAATAATAGAATGGATATAGCTTTAATAGCAAAAAGATTAAATGATAATAAATTAGGAAAACTTGGTGTAAATAAAGATACTCGAGAAGTTAGACATATAACAAAAGTTAAAGAAAAAGATTTAGCGAGACTTGAAAAAGTTAGCAAGAAAAACACTAAAGAAAATGTTGGCATTATCCAAACTTTCATCCAACCAGGTAGCAAAAATGAAAATTCATTGAATGGGCTACCAAATATCTCTAATTCTACCCAAGCTAAGCCTAAAAAAACTTAATGGAAGATATAAAAGAAAATATTGAGGCTAAAGAAGTAGAGAAAAAGAATAAAAAAAGCGTAAAACAAAAACTTGATAAAAAAATACAAGATGATAAAAAAGCTAGTGAAGATATTCTAAAAAGATATGATAATTTTCTAAAAGAAAATAAAAATAACAAGCTTGATTTTCTAGATAAGATGAATTTAAATACTGTTGAATACAACCTAACTAGACAGATGATAATCAATGCTAAAGAAAACACCCATAAAGGGATAAAAAAGATATTCCAAGCGCTTTAAGAGGTAAAATCGAACAAGAATTAAATATACAACCCTTAAAAGAATTTGGTAAAAATTATGCAGAATATTATCATGATGGAAAAGGTGCTTTACAAAAATTACTTATTGAAAAACAAGGACAGGTAGCAGGTGCTTTTCATAGGAAAGATTTAGGAGATATTGATTTGGTTTGGGAAGAAGTAAGAACATCTAATAGTGAAGTAAAGGGATATGGTTTAAGCAAAATAATTGAAAAACATAAAGAAATTAACGCTGATATCTTAAATGATGTGATAACAAATGGCACAGTTGAGCACAGACAAAATGAGGCCATACAAATAGTAAAAGATAATTATAAAATTATTCTAAAATCTAATTGGAATGGAAATAAGACAAAAAATAAGTGGATTGTGACCGCATATGAAATAAACAAGAGATAAAGAACAAGTATATCAATTGTTCTTTTTACTAAGAGGATTAATCCCCCCCCCCCTTTTTTTTTAAACTCTTAATTAAAATTCTAACAAGCAAAGTTAAAAATAAAGTTAAGTTGGTTTTAATTTGTCTTGTTTTTTTTAAAATATAAATTAATTTTTAGGTTTGTTTTTTATAGAATCAATTATTTTAGGCAAAAGTGCCAACACTCCGAATATAAAAGAAAAATAAGCACCATCATTATGTCCGTTCAATATAAGATACAATCCAACACTTATACTAGTAATAGTTATAAGTAGAAAAGATACCATTCCAAGGCCATTCAAAAAATGATAAGATTTTATATCTTGTCTTTTAATCTCTAAATTTTTATTTTCTAAATCTAATATTTTATTATCGTTATCTTTTTTATATTCTAAAGATCTTTCTAGCATTGTCATAGTTCTATCTGCTAAATCTGAAGGAAGTTTTGCTATAGCATTGAGCTCATTTTCCATAAGAAAGTTAAACTGAGTATTGAAAGTTTGAGGTGGAATTTCTTTATTTTGATTTTCTTGTTTAATAGTATTAGGTGTTTTTTGTTTTTGTGATTTTTTCAATTTGTTTCTCTCTAAACTCAATATTTTCTTTATATAGTTTTGTTTGTTTTTCTCTTATAATGGAATTTAAATCCCATAAATTAAAGCATTCATTTTTTATAGGCTTACCTATAAAACCATCTACAAAAGCTTGTGTTTTTGTCATTTTAGTTTTCCTTATTTTTGTTTTGTGATTTTTTCGAATTTGGCGTTATACTCTTCATTACTATGTTTTCTTAATTCTTCTGATTTTTTATAAAAATCATTTATTAAAGTTTTTCTATCTTTTAAAGATGTAACTTTAAGGATATCTGCATTAAACATATTTTTAAAGCCAAATAAAAAAGCATTTATGTTTGACATTGTTTGCTCCTTAAAAAATCTTAACTTATTATTGATTTTAATTAAATTATACTTTTTTTATAGTTAATTTATACTTATTTTATAGTTTTTATATAGTCTTGTTTAAAAAAATATCTAAATTATTTCAAAACACACTATTTTTGAAATAGTCATTTTTGGAAAAATCCTTAAAAATAAACTAAGGAGAATTCAAAAATGGCTTTACCTTCAATGGGACATACAGCACCCGCAACACAAAATGTTAAGTTAAAACAATCAGTATATGAAACGATTATTAAAGTTGGAGCTACTGAAACACCAATTTTAATAAAATAGGCACTTCAAAAGTTACAAATCCTTTAACCCATAGTTGGCTTACAGACACTTTTGAAGAACCAAAGAAAAACGCAAATCTAGAATTGAGCAAATTTGTAGGGGAAACAAAAAACACTGCTCAAAAAACTACCAATGCTACTCAAATTTTTATCACAGAAGTTATGGTGTCAAAAGCCTTAAAAGCTAATCAGTATGGCGGCAATGAGATGGAATATCAAATCGGCAAAAAAACTAAAGAGCATAAAATGGATATAGAATATGCTTTATTTGGTTTAGGCAGAGATAATGATGTAAAAAAATCGGTTTTTAAAGATTATATTCAAGCGCAAGAAGCAACAAGTGGAGAAATGGCGGGTATTTTTCACTATGTAGCCAAAAGGGAATAGTAGATTTGCAGGTGGAAATCGTGGAAATGTACTAGCTTTTGATGAAGCAGGAGACTGGAGCGGAACTGCAACTGAACTTACAGAAGATAAACTTAATCAAATCTTACAAAATATTTGGAATAGCGGGGTCACACCTAAAGATGTATTTTTAGGAGCAGATCTAAAAGGAGCTATTAATAAATTTGCTACAAGAATTTTAGGTAATGAAACAAAATTGGTAGGTCAAGTAATAAGTCTTGAGACAGATTTTGGGACAGTAAATTTTCACATGCATAGATTATTAAGTCCTAAATATGGTCTGGGAGATGTTTTAATAGCAGGTGATTTTCAATATATGAAACACGGACTTTATATTCCTACTATCATTGAAGATGTAACAACTGATATTACTGCAAAGGCGAAAAGATTTTACACGCAAAGTACTTTAGAAGTAAGAAATGCAGACGCTTTTTGTATTGGCGTTGGTTTTGTTTTAGTCTCTTTTTAAACTTCTTTATGGTAAAATACACTTTTATCAAATAAAGAAAATTAGATGTTTTTCTATGGAAAAAGATCTAAAATTATGTTATAATTCTTACTAGAGAAATTTAAAAAGAGACTAAAATAAGTGGTTTTTGGTTATCCACGCAGGGTTACAATCCCTTTAAAACCATTAAAATTCAAATAAACTAGCTTGTATAAACTTAGTTTTTTTCTTTTCTTTACTTATTTTTTCATTGTAATATTTAAATTCTTTGCTTTTTTCATCATATTCAAATAAAACTAAATTTTTATTATCATTTATTTTTTCATTAAAAGAAGTTCCACCTAAAAGGATTTGCATATTGTCAAATTGTTTTTCTGTTATGGTTAAAACTCTTATATTTCCATAAGGTGGTAGAATTCTTTGTATAGATTTTATCGTTGTTTTTGCTGAAACTGATCCTTTGCAAATTTTAACATACACACTAAATTGCATCATAAAAAATCCAAGCTTTATTAATGAGGTTCTAAATTTATTTGCGTTTTTTTGATCCTTTTTGCTTTTGGTGGGCATATCAAACATCAACAAAACTCTCATAAATTTATCTTCTATCATACAAATTTACCATCATAAGTTCATCATCTTCTAATAAAGCATTTTTAAAATTTTGAACATAGAAATTTATAGCCCTGTTTAAGGGGTAAGATTTATTTTCAAATACCACTTCTTCTTGTAAAACACCAATTAATTTTTGTTTTGCTTGCTTGTCTAAAAATTCACTATCCTTTGTATCTTTTAACTTAAATACACACAAGTCAATCAATGGTCTAAAAACTTCTATCAAATCATCACAAAGATTAAAATCATTGTAAATATTATCATGTTTTATACCCTGCCATGGCAAAAGTCCGCTTATACAAATAGCTCTAATGATAAGTGATCTTATAATAGCATAACCATAATTTAATCCTGAATTTATAAAACATATATCATTTCTTGTAAAATCTTTACCAAATAAAGTTTTAAAATATAAAGCAGCTGCGGTTGATTCTAAGTTTTTAGAGTCGTTTAAATTTACATTCTTAGCCATATTTAAAAGTTCTTTAGCTTCTTTAGAATGATTGGCGATTTTTAAAATATAAGCTTGATTTGAAATTTTGTTTTTAATAATCTTTTGCCATAAAATTGCTTTTCTTTGCAAACTCACTCCAATTTGTTTTTTAGCTATTTTTGCACTTATAAAATGCCCTAAAAATGGAGAAAAAATTCCATTTATATTATGAGATTGATCACAGGTTAAAAGTATAATTTTATATTTAGCTAAAGCACTAAGCAAGCTTGAAGTAATACTTGCTTGTAAAGATTCTAATACAACAAAATTAATGTCTTTTAAAAAAATTCTAGCCTCTTTATCATCTTGTTTTATTACAAGATGATTTAACTCGAGGCTTAGTTTTGCCTTATTTGCAATCAATACACTTTTAAAAGCTTCATCATAAGCCATTTTTTTTACTTGATTTTAAAGAAATATTTTTTCTTGGCTGAAAATCTGCTTTTATTTTATCTCCAAGAGGAGTTATAATATATTTTTCAAATATTTTTAATCTTTGAATTCCTAAACCTTTAACCTTGACGTTTCCTTCTTTTACATTAGAAAACAACAATTTTTGATTAGATGTTAAATTTTCAAATTTATTATCATGTTTTTCAATACAAATACTACAGCCACCAATATCAAAACTATTATAATAAGCAAATTCAGCTTCTTGCATATTTTTTTTCTGCAACAAAATCAAATCATTTTTATATAATGAAAAACAAAATTCGTAACTTTCATCTATTTCTTTCCATGGTTTTGGATTTTTATTTTTATCTTTACCAGAGACTACTATTTTACTTGGTAAAATTCCTAAGGCAAAATCCATAGTATAAATAGGTATGGCATAAAATTTGTTTTGCTTTTTAAAGATATCAACCCTTACCATAGTAACATTTTTAACATATTTTGTGCCTATTTTCCTTATTTTTCTACAATCTAATGCTATATTTAAACCTTCTTTAGAATTATATTCTTTAATCATTTTATATTCAGAATAAAAAGTTTCTTCATGTAAAGCACCTCTTGCTCTTTTTCTAGGTGGTTTTGAAACAAATACTTCATCTATTTTACTTAAAATTTTTTCTCTAAATCCTTCAAAAGGTTCAAAAAATTTAGCTTGATGCTTATAATTATCGCTTGTAAGCTCTTTAGCATAAAGTCTTGCTTTTAAAAGCTCTTGATTTTTCTTAAAATCAGAAAAAGCTTTTATGATTGAATTTGTACTATAAGCAACTATAATAGCATCAAGTGCGTGATGAAGATAGTTGTTTCTATCTTTTTGTGAAAAACCCCAAGTGTGTCTTAAAACAGATGTAAGCATACCATTGACAGTTTGAACGTGGATTTTACTTCCTTTTTCTCCGCTTTTTAAATTAGTATTTTCATTTTCATTTAAAGGTAAAAAATTTAAATATTGTGTTGTATATTTAGCTATTAAGCTTGCAATATATCTTGTGTCATTTAAATTTCTATTAATAAAATCTTGTTGTTTATCTTTAAAATTTTCATCTAAAATTTTACTTTTCTTTTGATAAGGAAGGTTTTGAGCTAATGTTTGAATTGTATTCCATTTTTCTACATTTTTTCCAAAAGCTTCAAAAGGAGTTTTGTTAAGTTTTTCTTGATTTTCTTTAGTAAAAACCAAAACCTTATTTCTAAATGAATTATCAAAACTTCTTGAGTAAGGATATATATGATCAAGCTCTAAAGCTTTTTCATCTTTTAAATGTTCTATGGATATTTTCTTTCCGCTATAAATACAAATTTCTTTTTGTTCTTTCCATAGTTTTAATTTTAAAATATTTTTAGCATTTGTTTTAAGCCCCATATTATCACACTCATTTAAAGCCCATGTATTGATGGCCTGATTTTCTTTTTGTTCTTTTTCTATTTTTTCTTTTACCTTCTTGCTAAGTCCTACATCTCTTGCTAATTCTAAATGAATTTTATGCACTTTCCCATATTTTTTAAGTAAAGCATTTAAGACTTTTCTATACTCACTTATAGCTCTATTGACAATAGGATTAGCAAGCTCATAAGCAAATATACTATCGCAAAAAGCCGGAAGGAAATCTTGCTTTTGATTAATTGTTTTTGGTTTTAAATTTGCAATTTCACATGCTTGATCATATTTTTTTCCTTCTCTCGTCAAAGGAAGTATCATACTAAGTGCTTTAAAACTAAGATTGATATGATCATTAAATTCAATTTCTAGTAAATTATTGATTTGCTCATTGCTTAAATTATATTTTTCTAAAGCAGTTTTTAGCTTTACATTATCTTTTATTAAAGTAATATATGTAGATATTTGATCTAGTTCTTGCCTATTAAAAGAGTGTTCCCCTAGGGCTTTTTTAAAATCAACTAATTTTTTAAAATCAACTAATTTTGCATTTTCTTCATTATCCTTGTCATAGTTAAGACTTTTAAAATTAATGCTTTCGTGTAGATTGATGTAAGATCTAAATTTTTCATAAGTAATGCTTCCTTTATCTAAGATATGATTTAAAATTTCATTTATTGTTTGGGCTGATATAAGCTCTGCACTTATTTTTTCTAAACTTTTTAATTCATTAACAATCTTAGTTAAAGCCACAAATTCCCAAGCACTATATGAATTTTTACAAGCTCTTTTTTCTTCCTCAAAAAAAAGTACAAGTTCCCACCAAGTGTGAAAAATCTTTTAATGGTCTTTGAAAAAATGCAACTTGTATAACTTCTTTGATAAAGTCATTGCTATAACTATAACCAAATTCTCTTTGTTTTTCTAAGATTAATTTTAATTATTTTTCTAAATCACTTGCTAAAACACAATTATTGTAATTATCTTTAGTATTGCGGATTTTGGTGAAATCTTTAGTATTTTCTCTATATTTTTGGAAAAATTCTTTATAGAAATATTCTCCAACACTTTGATATTCTTTTAATTTTAAAGCATTATTTTTTAAAATATCTGAAATTTCTCCTTTTTTTCAGTATGGTTTGATTTTTTTTCGTTTTTATTCATGTAACCACGATGTTTTGCTATATGCAAAATCACTCTTGCTAAATCTTTAACTTCTAACTTCTGAGTCAATGCTTTATATCTTAGCTCATAAATGCTTGTTAGCTTACCTTCATAAGCTTTGGGTAGTTCTCCATCATTTGCTATATAATCTTTATAATTTAAATTAAATTCTTTAGCAAGAATATGTTTTATAGCAATTAATCTTAATTTTCTTCTTTTAAGACGCTTTCTAGAACTTCTTAGATTACGTCTAGACAAGGCTAAAGATTCTTTGTTTTTTGGATTTTCAGCTTTTGTAAATATCCTAACCCCGCAATCTTTTAATTCATCATTTTCTAAAAAAGCCCAACCTATAGAATTAATTCCTATATCAAAACCTATAATTTTCATCTCTTCATCCTTAAATAAATATTGTATTTTTTATTACAAAGTTTATAAAAATTAAAGTAAAAGGATAATAAAACAAGCAAGATAACTCTTGTTTTTATAATAAAACTGCTGTAAAACAAATTTGAAATAAAGCGATATTTAGTTGTAGTAAAATCTTTACAATATTTTAAAGTCTTCAATATCTTCATTTAATAAAACACATTTATTGTTTAATATAGTGTATTTATAAAAAATATCTAAATCAAGTCTTGTAAGCTTCTATCTTGCACTTTATCAAGCTTTAAACCCATCATAATATTTTTATTAATCCATTTATTTTTTACTGCATATTTAATCATAAGGCTTAATACTTCTTTAATGGCTTTATTATATGTTTTTGGTTCTAGTGCTTTGTTTTTCATTCCATTATAAAATTCTTGCACCTTATAAAACATAAGCTCATCTAAGTGCATATTTTCTAATGGCTCTAAATATGATTACTAAAAATACTTATTAGATTTCTTGTGTGTCCTTTTTGTTATTGATTTAAGTTTTTTATATTGTAGTTAGTATAAATACTTCAAAAAGATTTTTTATTAAAATGCTAGAATTTAAAGCGTATCCAATACTAAAAAACTTTTTAAACTCATTTTCGTATTCTTTAACTCTTGCAAGCGCTATTCTTATATATTCATTTTAGTTCCAAATGGGGCATAAAGGAATGATAAAAGCGTGTTGCTTTTGTCTTTGTGTCTTTTTAAATACTTTCCTTTTCCTATGGGTATATACAATCCTTTCTATCAACGCTATTTTAACCTTATTATTTTTATTGTATTATAGCGTATTTCAAAGCCTTATAAACTTAATAAAATTATCTTGGGTTGCCTTTTGCTTTAGGGCTTATTTTACCTTTTTTACCGCTAAACTTAAACAGATGAAAAGGACTATTTTATAACTATCCTTTCATCCAGCTACTATTAAAAGTTACATGCTAAAAGGTTACCTTTTTAAAATAATTCAAAATGATACAATGGGACTTCAAAGGTTTCAGGGTAATTTAAGTAAAATCTCTAAAAGTATGGTAAAATAGGATTTATAGTGGTGCGGATGAAAGGACTTGAACCTTCACGCATTGCTGCACCAGATCCTAAGTCTGGCGTGTCTGCCAATTTCACCACATCCGCAAAGTGGTACGCCCAAGAGGATTCGAACCTCTGACCTACGGCTTAGAAGGCCGTTGCTCTATCCAGCTGAGCTATGAACGCATGTAAAAATTGGTGGTACGCCCGATAGGAATCGAACCCACAACCTACAGATCCGAAGTCTGTTGCTCTATCCAGTTGAGCTACGAGCGTTCTCAATGGGGTGAGTGATGGGGATTGAACCCACGACCCTCAGGACCACAATCTGATGCTCTAACCAACTGAGCTACACTCACCATTTATAATTCATAAAAATGGTCGGGGTGAAAGGATTCGAACCTTCGGCCCCTTGGTCCCAAACCAAGTGCGCTAACCAGACTGCGCTACACCCCGATAAAACGGAAATTCTATCAAAAAATAATTCTAAAGTCAAGGATTTTCATCATTTTATTCTTAAAAAAACCCTTATAAAAATTAAAATTCTCAATGTATCATGTTTATATTTTAAATAAAAATATGATACTCAAATCAAATATTAACACAATGATATTATCAAAACAAACTGATCATATAACCTGTAGCATCTTTTTGTATATGATAATAATAAGTCCCATCAAGATAAATCACTAACCTATAATACCCCTTATGTGATCCAAAATCAATACGCTTAAAAATAGAATTACTAAGACGTATATTTTTAGTAGGACTCACAAAACGTGATCTAAAATCAATAACTATTTTATTAGGGTTTCCTACTGAAAGATCAGTAATCATCTCATCAGTAGTAATTAATTTGATTTTATTTTTATAAACTGCATAAGAAATAAAATCATAAATTTTACTCACCTCTAAAGGAATTTCTACATTAGCAGTTATATTAGACTCTTGCTTAGATCCATTTTCAGGTATAGTAACTGAAACATCAAGAACTCTTGAAGGATCAGGGCTTTTAAATCTTGATACGATATAAGTATCATGCCAATCTATACTTTTATTTATATCTAAATCTACCCTGCCTTCACTACCATCTAAATTAATATAATTAAAAGTAATACTTTTTAAAATTCTTGCACTAGAATTAAATTTAACTTCTTCTTTTTGAAACTGAGGTAAAATAGCCAAACTAATATTTTCATCCATTTTAAAAGGATTATCATCTGCATACAATAAACTTAAAAAAATCAAAAATATTCCTAAAATTTTAATTTTCATTGGGATACAATCCTTTTAATTCAAAATAATCTTTTTGTGCTTTAGCATTTTGCTCTTTAAGTAAAAGAATTTTTTTATAAAGCTCTTTTTTAGTATTTTCTAAAGAAAGCAAAGTATCTAAAGAATATTGTCCAAAAAACAAATTACCAAAATAAATCGCTCCAACAACAACCCCAAAAACCCAAAGAATCATTTTAATTACATAAACATAAAAGCTCTTTTTTTTATTGCTTTTATCATATTCTTTAAGTAAATCGCTCAGAGTTTTTCTCCTAAAAATTCATCATTATCAAGCTCAATTTCTAATAAACGATTATATTTAGCCGTTCTTTCTCCTCTTGCTAAAGCACCTGTTTTAATTTGCCCTGTATTCAAAGCTACAGCAAAATCAGCTATAAAAGCATCTTCACTTTCGCCACTTCTATGGCTCATCACACATTTATAATTATTTCTTTGTGCTAAACGCACAGTTCTCATAGTTTGAGTAAGAGTTCCAATTTGATTTGGTTTTATAAGCACTGCATTTGCCATTTTTTTCAGTATACCTTCTTTTAAAATATCTTCATTAGTGACAAACAAATCATCTCCTACAAGCTGAATTTTATGACCTAATTCTTCAGTAAGTTTTATCCAACCTTCAAAGTCATTTTCAGCTAAACCATCTTCTATACTACATATAGGATACCTAGTACAAAGTTCTTTATAATGTTTAATCAAATCTTGACTTGAAAAACTTGTACCTTCTATATGGTATTTTCCATCTTTAAAAAATTCACTGCTTGCTACATCAAGAGCAATTTTTACTTGCTTTTCATAACCTGCTTTTTTAATACAAGTCATTAAAAGATCAATAGGCTCTGTATTGTTTTTTAAATTTGGAGCAAAACCGCCCTCATCACCCAAAGCAGTACCATGACCCAAACAAGCAAGTTCTTTTTTCAAAATAGCATAAATCTCACAAACACAACGTAAAGCTTCTTTAAAACTTGTAAAGCCAAAAGGTATAATCATAAATTCTTGAAAGTCTACATTATTGTTTGCATGTGCTCCCCCATTGATGATATTGCACATAGGAACAGGTAAAACACTTGCATTAACCCCTCCTAAATAACGATATAAAGGTATTTTCAAAGCATTTGCTGCTGCACGTGCTACTGCCATAGATACACCTAAAGTAGCATTAGCTCCTAAACGAGAATAACACCTTGTCCCATCAAGCTCACGTAAAGTATCATCAAGCTTACTTTGATTAAAAGCATCAAATCCTAAAATAGCATCACAAATGATTTCATTCACGTTCAAAACTGCCTTTAAAACACCCTTTCCACCAAATCTTGCATCTTCATCACGAAGTTCTAAAGCTTCCTTAGAACCTGTACTTGCACCACTTGGAACTATAGCTTCTCCTAAACTTCCATCACTTAATACAACTTGAACTTTTACAGTAGGATTTCCCCTACTATCAAGAACTTCATAAGCTCTAAGCTTTTGAATGACTGGCATTATTATTCTTCTCCTTCTTCACTATCTTCACCACCACTAATCATTCCTTCTATACCTATAGAATTTTTAATTGCTTGTGCGATTTCATCTGCTATTTCTGGATTTTCTTTAAGAAAAGCTTTAGAATTTTCTCTACCCTGCCCTAATTTTTTATCTTTATAAGAAAACCATGCTCCACTTTTATCTACTATATCAAGTTTAACACCATAATCTATAAGCTCACCCTCGCAACTTAAACCTTCTCCAAACATCACATCAAATTCAGCTTGTTTAAAAGGCGGTGCAACTTTGTTTTTAACAACTTTTACTTTAACGCGATTACCAATAGGTTCTTCATTTTGCTTTAAAGTAGCCACTTTTCTCACATCTAAACGTACAGAAGCATAAAACTTAAGTGCATTTCCTCCTGTAGTGGTCTCAGGTGTACCATAACCCATAGCACCGATTTTCATACGAATTTGATTGATAAAAACCACAGTAGTATTCATTTTATGCACTATGCCTGTAAGTTTTCTTAAAGCTTGAGACATTAATCTTGCTTGAAGTCCTACATGCTGATCTCCCATATCACCTTCAATCTCAGCTTTTGGAGTAAGAGCTGCAACACTATCTACTACTATAAGATCAATAGCCCCACTTCTTGCTAAAGTTTCTACTATTTCTAAAGCTTGTTCACCAAAATCAGGCTGAGAAACATAAAGATCATCTGTATTAACTCCCAAATTCTTAGCATATTTAACATCAAGCGCATGTTCTGCATCTACAAAAGCACACACTCCTCCTGCTTTTTGACATTGAGCAATAATATGCAAGGTTAAAGTCGTCTTACCTGAGCTTTCAGGTCCATAAATTTCTACAATCCTTCCCTTAGGAACCCCACCTATCCCAAGAGCTAAATCTAATCCAAGAGAACCTGTTGCTATACTATCAATTTGTTCAACTTCCTTATCCCCTAATCTTAAAATCGTCCCTTTTCCAAAAGTTTTATCTAAACTTTTTAAAGCAGCATCTAAAGACTTTTTTTTATTATCATCCATACTTTTCCTTAAAAATTCCATAATAGTATTTTTAGCCAGAATTTTAACAAAAATAAAATTAAATAACGATTTATTTCGCTAAAATAAAATTAAAGATTTAAAGGAAACAAAATGAAAAAAATCACTCTAGCACATTCTCCTGATGCAGACGATATTTTCATGTATATGGCTATTAAACTAGGTTGGACTGGTAATGACTTTAACTATGAAAACACAGCATTAGATATACAAAGCTTAAATGATTTAGCTTTAAAAAATGAATTTGATATTACAGCTATTTCTTTTGCACTTTATCCTTTGATTGCTTTAGAATACGCCCTTTTAAGAACAGCCATAAGTTTTGGTCAAGGCTATGGTCCAAAACTAATAAAGAAAAAAAATACTCACTTAAAAAAAGATTTTAAAGTAGCTTTAAGTGGATTAAATACTACCAATGCCTTAATCTTTCGCATCAAATATCCTCAAGCTAAAATCATTTATAAAAATTTCTTAGACATTGAAAACGCTGTTTTAAATGATGAAGTTGATGCTGGGGTTTTAATCCATGAAAGCATTTTAGATTTTAACCATAATCTTTGCGTAGAAGCCGAAATTTGGGATATATGGCTTGATCTTATTAAAGAAAATCTACCCCTACCTTTAGGTGGAATGGCTTTACGTCGATCCTTGCCTCTTAATGATGCCATTAAAATAGAAAAAGATCTTAGCAATGCAGTCAAACTTGCTGATTCAAATCGCAAAATTTTAATCCCCATGCTAATAGAAAGAAAACTCATCCGCGTTAATGAAGAAAAACTAAATACCTATCTTAATCTTTACGCAAACAAAAACTCTATCAGTTTAAGTCCAACACAAATGCTTGCACTAGATGCACTCTTTAAACTAGGGTATGATTATAAATTTTATGATAAAATTATACATACAAAAGATTATCTTATCCCTAGTGAATACGAACAAGCTAGAAATTCTTAAAAAGGATGAAAATGAATGAAAGCACCTTAGTTGCTCTTGGAGTGCAAACTTTTAAAATCACCTTATTACTCTCTTTACCTATGCTTATTGCAGGACTTGTTGCAGGACTTATAATCAGCATTTTTCAAGCAACCACACAAATTAATGAAATGACTCTTTCTTTTGTTCCTAAAATCATCTTAATTGTTATTGTTTTGATCTTTTTAATGCCTTGGATGACTACAACAATGATTGATTTTACTCAAAATATTATTAATCAAATTCCAACTTTTATCAAATGATTATAGATTTTAAAAAATACTCTTCTATACGTATAGGTACTTGTTTTGAAGTACAAATTTTAGACAAAATCAGCGATTTTGAAGGTTTTTTAATAGGAGGGGCAAACAACTTACTTATAAGCCCTAAACCTAAAAATATAGCTATCTTAGCAGATAATTTTAACTTCATAGAATGTTTAGATCAAAGCAAAGATTTCATACATCTTCGCATAGGATGCAAAACCAAATCAAGCACCATCTATCATTTTGCTAAAAAAAATAATATTTGTGGCTTTGAATACCTTAAAAAAATTCCTGGAACACTAGGGGGTTTGTTAAAAATGAATGCTGGGCTTAAAGACGAATGCATCAGTCAAAATTTATTTAAAATTGCCACCTCTAAGGGTGAAATTCTTAAAGAAAATATAAATTTTGATTACCGTTTTTGTCCTTTAGACTTAGCTTTTTTTTGGGCAGAATTTAAACTCAAATTCGGCTTTGATGCGCATAAAGATCAATACTTACAAAATTTACGCACCAATCAACCCAAAGGAGCAAACTTTGGATCTATTTTTAAAAATCCCAAAAACGATTTTGCAGGGCGTTTAATTGAAGCAGTAGGACTTAAAGGTTTTACTAAAGGAGATGCTATGTTAAGCCAACAACACGCTAATTTTTTAATCAACAAAAAAAATGCAAGCTATGAAGATGCCATTTTTCTTATAGAACTAGCTAGAAAAAAGGTTTTTGAAGAATTTGGTATCATGCTAGAAAACGAAGTTATAATAATATAAATCTTATTCAAATCCCATTTTCATTTAACCCAAAAGCAAAATGATAATCTCATAATAGTTTAATCTTATTTTAAAGATATATTACTTATCATTCGTGTAATTTTTTTGTATTTTGTATTACCTGCAATTTACGCCAAGGAAAAATGATCCATAAAAATATATAAGAAAATTATTTTATTAAAATCATTTTCTTAAAAAGAAATTCTACAATAAAACACTTAAACAGGAGGGACATTGAGAACAAATCCTTTTTCATCTTCCAAAAAACTTATTTTATCTTTAGCTACTATTTCTTGTTTAAGCTCTTTAGCCCTAGCTCAAATTTATGAAGGTTACACTCATATTAATTCTCATCAAACAAATTCAAAAACCATAAGTTCTGGTAAAGGTCAAGACAAATCTGGTCTTATTTGGATAGAAAAAATGGCCAATATAAGAGTTAATAACTCACCAGCTATAAATATTGAAAAAGATGCTAATATTTACCTTTTTTATAATCAAGGAATCATTCAAGCTCAAGGAAATTATTCTAGTATACAAATAGGAATGGATAATGAATTAAATAATGCCACAATAAAGTACTTTTATAATGCAGGAGCTATAGGAGGAAGTAAATTTGGTCTTGCTCTTTATGATAAATTCCCAAAACAAGCTACAATACATCTTTTTACTAATGAAGGTGTATTACAAGGAAATGAAGCAGGAATATTGATTAGAATTAATATAGATACTTTTAATAATGAACAATATATTTATGCTTCTACCAATAACGGTATATGGATAGCACCTAATGTAAATATTAATCATTTTAATAATCAAGGTCTCATATTTGGACAACAAAGAGGTTTAGTTATTAATCAAGCTAATATAGATACTTTTAATAATAAAGGCATTATAGGAGGTGAAAATAATTCAGGTATTAATTTTAAAGATAAAACTAATATAAATACTTTCACCAATGAAGGTCTTATATTTCATAATTCACAATCATCAAATTCAAATGAAAATTATGGAATCTATTTTCAAGGAGAAAATAATGGAAAGATACAATTAGATTCTTTTAAAAACTCAGGTATTATATATGCTTCAAATGGTGATGGTATTTTATTTGAAGGCAAAGATACACAAATAGGAAACTTCATTAATACAGGTATTATTGTAGGTAATCATAGTAATAGTTCTAATAATGCTAGTGTACTTATAGGAAGACCTGATAAAAACCATGGTAATACTACTATAGATCTTTTTTTAAATGAGGGTCTAATAGGAAGTAATATGGCTAAGTATGGGGTTAAGTTTGATAGTGGTAATGATAGCAATGGTGGCAATAACAATCGTCACAAAGCTACAGTCAAACATTTTATCAATACTGCTACCATACAAGCTAAAGACACTGCATTGCATTTAAGTAATACTACTATTACTGATTTCTTAAATATGGATACTATTAAAGCTGAAAATGGCAAAGCCATAGAAACTTTAAAACAAACAAGAATTACTAATTTTATTAATGCTGGGACTATAAAAAGTGAGAGTTCAAGTCAAGAAGCTATTAAGTTTGCACATTCAATTATTGATAATATTCTTAATACAGGAAATATAGAAGGTAAAAAACAAGCTATTATTTTTAATGGTTCAAATGTTAAAAACTTTATCAATAGTGGGACTATTAAGAGTACTAATAACGATCAAAGTAATGCTATAGAAGTAAATGGTAATAGAACTATTAACAATTTCATTAATAGTGGGACTATTTATGGTAATGATACTATTAGATTTAACAAAACAGCAAAAATTAATTATGTTTATAATACAAGTATTATATATGGTGGCAACACAAGTGTACATGTATATGGTGGCAATATTGATCATTTTGTCAATAAAGGCATCATTGCCAATGATAAAACTGTAAATTACGGTGCTGCTATAAAATTAGAAAATGGTGGAACCATAAAACATATAACCAATACAGGTCTTATAGCCTCCAAAAAAGCTGGCATCTCTGTAACTTATGGTAAGTTTGGTACCATTACTTTAGAAGAAGGTAGTATAGTTTATGGAGAACATTTTGGTGTTTGCATAGCACAGTGGCAAAATTTAGATGAACTTATTATAGTTGGAAGCTCTCAAATAGCTAGTGGAATTTATAGTAATCATTATGGAATTTTTTTAGGCACAGGATCTCAAGCTTCTAAAATAGAACTAAAAAATCAAGCTGTAGTTCAAGCAAAACAAAATGCGATTAAATTAGAAAATCAAGCTAATTTAAGCGGACTTAACATTGATAACTCAACAATAAAATCAGGACAAGAAGCTATTTTAAACGCAAAAGGTAAAATAGCAGATATAAATGTAAATAATGGAGCATTAATTCAATCATATTCTAATACAGCTATAAGTAATTTAGGAACTATCGATAAAATAACCATAAGTGGAACAAATACCAAAATTATAGGTGATATTCAAAACAAAGGCACTATAACATCTGGCATAACAATACAAAATGACGCTCAAATACAAGGACAATTAGTCAACGAAGGCACCATAAAAGCTGATGCTAATGGTAAAAGCAGAAAACGCCGCTCCCTTGATGAAAGCCAACAAAGTGATGAAGAAAGCAAAGCAGCTATTCTTATAAAAGAATCAGGACAAATCACTTCAACTAGTGGTAAAGCTGGCATAATAAACAAAGATAAAGGAAAAATAGAAGGTAATATCATAAGCAAAAGTTCAAATACCATTAGCCTAGATAATCAAAATGGTGCCACCATAAGTGGAGGTATAACAAACTCTGGCTCAGGCACCCTAATGCTTAATAACTTTGGCTCTATAGGAACAAATACTGATGGCTATAACATAAGCAATGAAGGAAGTGGTAGTGTTAATATCACTTCTTGGACTATACGTACAGGAAGTAATAATAAACTCCAAACCCTTACAGTAGGAGGAAAAAGTGCTAATTCTGTTATGGTTGGAAACCTTATAGTTGATCAAGGTAATCTTAATATGGATGAACTTAATGATATTAAAAATCTTGTTAAGGGAGTAAGTTTAAATAATATAAAAAAAATAAAAACTAATGGTGGTGGAGAAATGATATTAAACTATGATGCTTTAAGTGGAAAAATCTCTACAGACTTTAATCTTAATGCTTCTATTATAGGAGCAAGCTTTAGATCTTTAAATGCTTCTAGCATTAAAAGAAATGCTTTTGTAGATGGCTTAATGAATAATATGAATTTAAGTTTAACTTTTAATCCTAATCATTTTAATCTTAATACTAATCTTACTTTTAATGAAGATAATTTATATGCTAGTATTAATGATTATATACAAAGTGATATACAAACTTATACTCATGATAATATTAAAGAACATGCCTTAGTTATACTACCTTATTTTTCTTCTCAAAGTGTAGAACTTTCTTTAAATGAAAAAAGTAAAGGACATATTAAAGGTAATATACTTGCTTATTCTACCTTAAAAGAAAGTGGAACTTATAGTTTTTATGCAGGTTATGAAGATACTAAGATGAACTCTTATTATTTTGATGTAAAAAACCGTACTTATTATACAGGTATAAAATATTTTAATACCTTATTTTATACAGACAATAATCAAGAAGTCTATATTAAAGCTCAAGCTAAAGCAGCTTTTATTAAAAATGAGTTCTTAAAGAAAATAGCCAATAATGAAGCTAGTGCTAATCCTAATGCTTATACTTATGGAGGAGGTATAGATTTAGGAATGAATTTTATCTTAGGATCTCATATGCTTACTCCTCAAATAGGTTTAGGTTATGAAGGATCTTATATGCAAGCTTATAGTATAAAAGATATTAAAGGTAGGGCTAGTGTACAAAAAGGAGAAAGAATATATAAAAATATCAATAATCTTTTTTCTACTAAGGCTAGCTTTGCTTATTTTAAAGACTGGTTACCTTATTTAAAGACTTCTATAGAATTAGGAGCTAAACTTTATATGAATACTACTATACATACTAAAGCACGCTTTGGTACTATTAAAGTAGAAGATGAAATAAACTTAGCAAGAATACAAAGATTTGCAAATGCTTCTTTAATACTGCCTTTAAATCAAAGCTTTATTATGAGTATGAATTATAATGCTCAAAATAGTAAAGATGCTACTACTCATACTGCTTATGCTCAATTTAGTTATTTGTGGTAAAAGAATAAGGTATTAAAAGAATAAAGTATAGCTTTAAAAGCTATGCTTTGTTTATATAAAGCATTTAGTTTTTAATAAAAAGTCTTAAAAACTCTTTTAAAACTTTAAAGCTTATCTTTATTTATAAGATTTAATGATAAGATTTTAAATTTAAATCTTAATTGATTAAAGATTATATAAAGAGTAAAAAGGAATTTTAATTGACTTAGAATTTTTATGAAGATAAAAATTAAAAGTTTTAACTGGCGGACAGAGAGGGATTTGAACCCTCGAGACCCGTTAAGATCTGCACCCTTAGCAGGGGTGTGGTTTCAGCCACTCACCCATCTGTCCTAATAAACTAAGCTATAATTATACTAAAAATATATAATTCCTAGCTTAAAATAAAGAAAATCAAAGACTAAGATAAGCTAAAAACGAAGTTATAGCAAATCCCATTAGTAAAACTATCAATTGTTTTATCCTATCTTTTTTACTTGCAAAGAAAACGATAATTAATCCTGAAAGATAAAGTATCAACAAAGCTATACCAAAAGCCACACTAAGTACAGAAAAATACCAAGCTCCTTTATCTTTATGCAACATGATCATATCTCCTAAAAAAGATCGGGTTTTTAAAGTAATATAATATTCATTTTTACCATTTTTAGAAATATTTGCACTATAGTGTATCCCTCCTATAGTTATGCCCCTGTCTTTACTTTTAATAATATTTGTATTAGAAGGTATTTTTAAGTTATTAACTTGTAAATACTCTAATAAAGCTTCTCTTTCTTTACCTGGTTCTACACTTTGATCTAAATAAAATCTTTCAACCTTTAAACCTACATTTTGATTGATATTAAAAATATATGCTATACCACTTAAAGCAAACATAAGAGCACAAGGTAAGAAAAACAAACTAAGATAAATGTGGATTTGTCTAAATAATTTATTTTTATTTATCATTTTATTACTTTTATTTTATCAAAATTTTATATATTTTGATAAAATAAAAATGAAGTGAATGTGAATTTGATATAAATCTGTATAAATTTTAAAAAGTCCTATAGATATAGGACTTAAAAATGATTTTTAATCTAGTATTTTATACTCATAAGGTGTAAGCTTTTTATCATATTCTAAAAGTTCTTTTGGTGGCTTGATGTTAACTTTTTCATCTATATAATAACGTTGTTTTGCCTTATATCCATTCATATCAAATTGATAATAAAGCTCTCCAGGATTTAATTTTTGCATGTCTTTAAAACCTAAATGAGAAGTTTTAAAATTAGCAATATTATTAGCATTAGCAAGTTCTATAAGTTTAATTTGTCCTGTTTTAGCCATATCTATAGCTTGTAAAAGTATTCTTGAAGATTCACGCGGATTATGAAAACCTGTTGAATTTTCTGCATTTACAAAATCTACTCTCATTTGAGATTTACGGTGTAATGATAAAATTTCTTTAAGTTCTTCATTGATTTTTTTATCATCAATTTTTCCTTGAGTTTGAAATTTTTCCATGCTGGCTAATTCATCACGCAATTTTTTAATATCTATAATAAAGCTAGCTAAAGCATATTCAGCAGTTCTTTGTTTATATGCGATTGATTTTTGTATATCATGTACTTGCGCTTTTAAGTATTCTTCACTTTGTTGATGGCAAGCTTTGCAAGCAGCATTGATGTTTTTTAAAGGTGAGCTAAGATTATGCAAAGAAATTTTTTTAGCCCCTTGTCTAATATAGGGCATATGACAATCAGCACAACTTACTCCATTAGCAGCATGTACACTACCACTATAAAGTTCACTTTCTGGATGTTGAATTTTAATAATTTGAGCCTTTGTTAGTTTATGGATAAAATCTGCACTAAAAATATCATAAATTTTATCATAATAATCATCTAGCATTTCTATTCTAAAAGGCTTGTCTTTTTTCCGTTCATTCCAAGGAAATGTTAAAATGATACCTTTAGTTTGTATTTGTTTAGCTTTATTAGCATCCCTCCAAAATTCATGCTCATCATAAGTTTTATAAGTACCATCCCACCATTTTTTAGAACTATCATCCATAATGCTTTCTCCCATTACATTAACTTGCTCTTGAGTTGGTTTAAAATAGTATTCAACATGGCATTGTGAGCATACTAAGGTTCTCATTTCTTCTCTACTAGCTTTAATACCATAAATAGGATCTTTTTCATAGCCTCTAGCAAGCAAAGCATTAATGGCTGCTACACGGCTAATCCTTAAACCCATATCACCACTATTGTGACAATCAGCGCAAGTTATACCCATTTTTTTACCTCCATGAGCTTGTGCATGTATTAAAGAATTTTTTGTTTCATCTTTTAAATCGTGGATATTTTTAACCATGGTCCAATAATTAGTAGAATTAAAAGCCACAAAATCACCCTTAGCAATATTTTTTATAAGCCATGGAGCCCATCCACTATGACAATTCATACAAGCTGCTGGTTGAGCTTGAAAAGTAACTCCATGAGAATTTAGAAAATCTTTATGATTTCTTGCTGTGTCCATTTGATCTATGAAGCTATAAAAATGCCTGCGTTCTTCATTAAAATCTATACTAAAAGCATAGCCTGCCCAAAACAGACTTAATTGAGGAAAACGAATAAGTTTTGAATAAGACAAATTGCCCCCAAACTCTGTAGCTTGAGCTTGTTCTTCTTTATTTTCTAAATACATTTTAAGGTGATCTGGAAAGACTTTTCCCCATTCTTCAAAACTAGGATTATCATCACTAAGTAAAGAAAAATCAGCACTTGCTTGAAGAATGTTTTTATTTATTTGATCTTGTTTTTTTAAACTAATATCATGATTAAGCCATACAAGTGCCCCTATAAATAAAAATACCATAACAATACCCAAACGCAAAATATTTTTTTTCATATTCTCTCCTTAGTTAAAATCCATGCTTATGTCCAACATCTTTATGACAAGAAGTACAATTTAGTGATTTTTTTACATGTTGATTTGTTGTAGGATTGATCGCTGTTTTAGCAAAATCTTCATGACAACGCATACAATTTTCTTGTATCATTTTTTTACTTTTTGGACTTGCACTTAAATGAGTAGGAAGTTCATCAAGTTTAAAAGTAAAAGCATAAGCGTGCTCTAAACCACTTTATGCTTTTGCTATCCACTTAGAAAAAACACTATGTGGCAAATGACAATCAATACAAGTTGCCCTAACTTTTAAATCATTTTTATAAGAGTGTGGTGAACTTAAGTATTGATTATAAACTTCGTTCATAATATGACAATTGTTGCAAGATAAACTTGCATCACTTAAATAAGAAAAACCTTTAGCATTGTAAAAGGTATAAAAAGCTAACACAAAAAAGACAAAAAGTAGAATAAAAAAATATTCAAAAGATTCCAAGATTTTTTCAAAATCATCCTCCTTAGCTGTTTATTTTTAAACCCTAAATAAGACTTATATAAAATTTCTTAAAAAATCACTTTTTTATAATATTAACACAGATAAATTTAATAAAATTTTAAAGATATATTTACTCTTAATTAACCAAAACAAATAAAACTGTTGCTTTATACTTTGATAAAATAACGATAGAAAAGGAAATAAATGAATGCAAACAAGTCCTGATATGTTTATAAATCGTGAACTTTCGTGGCTTCGCTTTAATTCTCGTGTTTTAGACCAATGTTGTAAAGATTTACCTTTATTAGAGAAACTTAAATTTATAGCTATATATTGTACTAATTTAGATGAATTTTACATGATACGTGTGGCTGGCTTAAAACAACTTTTTTCAGCTGGAGTTAATGCAAGCAATAGTGATGAAATGACTCCTTTACAACAATTAAAAGCTATAAGAAAATATTTGCATGAAGAAAAAACATTAGTGGAGTATTTTTTCAATAAAATCACAAATCAATTAGAAAAAGAAAATCTTTTTATCAAACATTATGAAAAACTAGATTGCAATTTAAAACGCAAATGCGATGAGTATTTTTTTTCCAATATCTTTTCAGTCATAGTTCCAATAGCTGTTGATGCAACTCATCCTTTTCCACATTTAAACAATCTTTCTTTTTCTTTAGCAGTAAAAATTTGTGATAAAGCCCATCCTGAACTTGTTAAATTTGGTATGGTTAGAATACCAAGGGTTTTGCCACGATTTTATGAGGTTAATCCTAATACTTATGTACCTATAGAAAGTATAGTTCATCAACATGCAGAAGAAATTTTTCCTGGTTATAAACTTCTTGCTTCAGCTGCTTTTAGAGTAACTAGAAATGCTGATATGGTTATAGAAGAAGAGGAAGCAGATGATTTTATGATGATTTTAGAGCAAGGTTTAAAACTTCGTAGAAAAGGAGCTTTTGTAAGATTAGAAATCCAACAAAACGCAGATGAACAAATCGTAGAATTTCTTAATACTCACATGAAAATTTTTCATAAAGATGTTTATGAGTACTCTATTTTACTTAATCTTGCTGGTCTTTGGCAAATCGTAAATAACAAAAGCTTTACTCATCTTTTAAATCCTCTTTATACACCTAAAACTCTACCTCCTTTTGATAAAAATTTATCTATTTTTGATGCAGTAGAAAAAGAAGATATACTCATTATACAGCCTTTTGAAAGTTTTGATCCTGTTTATAAATTCATAAAAGAAGCAAGCAAAGATCCTGAAGTTATTTCTATAAGGATGACACTTTATAGGGTAGAAAAAAACTCTAATATAGTCCAAGCACTAATTGATGCAGCAAGCGATGGAAAACAAGTTACTGTTATGGTAGAGTTAAAAGCACGTTTTGATGAAGAAAACAATCTTCACTGGGCAAAAGCTTTAGAAAATGCTGGGGCACATGTGATTTATGGTATTACAGGTTTTAAAGTTCACGCTAAAGTTTCTCAAGTTATACGCAAACAAGGGGATAAACTTAAATTTTATATGCATTTAAGTACAGGAAATTACAATGCAAGCAGTGCTAAAATTTATACTGATATAAGTTATTTTACAAGTAAAAGCGAATTTGCAAAAGATACAACAAGTTTCTTTCATATATTATCTAGTTTTAGTAAAAACCGACGTCTTCAAACCCTTTGTATGAGTCCAAATCAAATCAAAGAAAAAGTTTTAGAAATGATACATATTGAAACAAGTAAGAAAAATGAAGGTGTAATTATTGCTAAAATGAATTCTTTAGTAGATAGTGATATCATACAAGCTCTTTATAAAGCAAGTATGCAAGGAGTGCAAATTGATCTTATTATACGTGGAATTTGTTGTTTAAAACCTGATGAAAAATACAGTAAAAATATACGTGTTAGAAGTATTATAGGAAAATACTTAGAACATGCTAGAGTGTTTTATTTTAAACATACTACGCCAAATTATTTTATTTCAAGTGCAGACTGGATGCCAAGAAACTTAGAACGCCGTTTAGAATTAATGACGCCTATATATGATGAAAGAAGTAAGGCTAAATTAGCACAATTTTTACGTTTACAACTTAGTGATAATGTTTTAGCTTACGAACTTAAAAACAATGCACAATACAAAAAAATACCTCTTTTAGATAAAAGTATCAATTCTCAAAAAATTCTAGAAGAATACGTAAGCCAAATTTACAAAACTTTAAAAAAAGATACAGATCAAAGTCGTGCAACACATTTAGCTTCTAAGCTTTTTAAGGAAAATTAAAAAACAAAGCATAGCTTTTAAAGCTATACTTTATTCTTTTAATACCTTATTCTTTTACCACAAATAACTAAATTGAGCATAAGCAGTATGAGTAGTAGCATCTTTACTATTTTGAGCATTATAATTCATACTCATAATAAAGCTTTGATTTAAAGGCAGTATTAAAGAAGCATTTGCAAATCTTTGTATTCTTGCTAAGTTTATTTCATCTTCTACTTTAATAGTACCAAAGCGTGCTTTAGTATGTATAGTAGTATTCATATAAAGTTTAGCTCCTAATTCTATAGAAGTCTTTAAATAAGGTAACCAGTCTTTAAAATAAGCAAAGCTAGCCTTAGTAGAAAAAAGATTATTGATATTTTTATATATTCTTTCTCCTTTTTGTACACTAGCCCTACCTTTAATATCTTTTATACTATAAGCTTGCATATAAGATCCTTCATAACCTAAACCTATTTGAGGAGTAAGCATATGAGATCCTAAGATAAAATTCATTCCTAAATCTATACCTCCTCCATAAGTATAAGCATTAGGATTAGCACTAGCTTCATTATTGGCTATTTTCTTTAAGAACTCATTTTTAATAAAAGCTGCTTTAGCTTGAGCTTTAATATAGACTTCTTGATTATTGTCTGTATAAAATAAGGTATTAAAATATTTTATACCTGTATAATAAGTACGGTTTTTTACATCAAAATAATAAGAGTTCATCTTAGTATCTTCATAACCTGCATAAAAACTATAAGTTCCACTTTCTTTTAAGGTAGAATAAGCAAGTATATTACCTTTAATATGTCCTTTACTTTTTTCATTTAAAGAAAGTTCTACACTTTGAGAAGAAAAATAAGGTAGTATAACTAAGGCATGTTCTTTAATATTATCATGAGTATAAGTTTGTATATCACTTTGTATATAATCATTAATACTAGCATATAAATTATCTTCATTAAAAGTAAGATTAGTATTAAGATTAAAATGATTAGGATTAAAAGTTAAACTTAAATTCATATTATTCATTAAGCCATCTACAAAAGCATTTCTTTTAATGCTAGAAGCATTTAAAGATCTAAAGCTTGCTCCTATAATAGAAGCATTAAGATTAAAGTCTGTAGAGATTTTTCCACTTAAAGCATCATAGTTTAATATCATTTCTCCACCACCATTAGTTTTTATTTTTTTTATATTATTTAAACTTACTCCCTTAACAAGATTTTTAATATCATTAAGTTCATCCATATTAAGATTACCTTGATCAACTATAAGGTTTCCAACCATAACAGAATTAGCACTTTTTCCTCCTACTGTAAGGGTTTGGAGTTTATTATTACTTCCTGTACGTATAGTCCAAGAAGTGATATTAACACTACCACTTCCTTCATTGCTTATGTTATAGCCATCAGTATTTGTTCCTATAGAGCCAAAGTTATTAAGCATTAGGGTGCCTGAGCCAGAGTTTGTTATACCTCCACTTATGGTGGCACCATTTTGATTATCTAGGCTAATGGTATTTGAACTTTTGCTTATGATATTACCTTCTATTTTTCCTTTATCTTTGTTTATTATGCCAGCTTTACCACTAGTTGAAGTGATTTGTCCTGATTCTTTTATAAGAATAGCTGCTTTGCTTTCTTCATCACTTTGTTGGCTTTCATCAAGGGAGCGGCGTTTTCTGCTTTTACCATTAGCATCAGCTTTTATGGTGCCTTCGTTGACTAATTGTCCTTGTATTTGAGCGTCATTTTGTATTGTTATGCCAGATGTTATAGTGCCTTTGTTTTGAATATCACCTATAATTTTGGTATTTGTTCCACTTATGGTTATTTTATCGATAGTTCCTAAATTACTTATAGCTGTATTAGAATATGATTGAATTAATGCTCCATTATTTACATTTATATCTGCTATTTTACCTTTTGCGTTTAAAATAGCTTCTTGTCCTGATTTTATTGTTGAGTTATCAATGTTAAGTCCGCTTAAATTAGCTTGATTTTCTAATTTAATCGCATTTTGTTTTGCTTGAACTACAGCTTGATTTTTTAGTTCTATTTTAGAAGCTTGAGATCCTGTGCCTAAAAAAATTCCATAATGATTACTATAAATTCCACTAGCTATTTGAGAGCTTCCAACTATAATAAGTTCATCTAAATTTTGCCACTGTGCTATGCAAACACCAAAATGTTCTCCATAAACTATACTACCTTCTTCTAAAGTAATGGTACCAAACTTACCATAAGTTACAGAGATGCCAGCTTTTTTGGAGGCTATAAGACCTGTATTGGTTATATGTTTTATGGTTCCACCATTTTCTAATTTTATAGCAGCACCGTAATTTACAGTTTTATCATTGGCAATGATGCCTTTATTGACAAAATGATCAATATTGCCACCATATACATGTACACTTGTGTTGCCACCATATATAATACTTGTATTATAAACATAATTAATTTTTGCTGTTTTGTTAAATCTAATAGTATCATTACCATAAATAGTCCCACTATTAATGAAATTGTTAATAGTTCTATTACCATTTACTTCTATAGCATTACTTTGATCGTTATTAGTACTCTTAATAGTCCCACTATTGATAAAGTTTTTAACATTTGAACCATTAAAAATAATAGCTTGTTTTTTACCTTCTATATTTCCTGTATTAAGAATATTATCAATAATTGAATGTGCAAACTTAATAGCTTCTTGACTTGAACTCTCACTTTTTATAGTCCCAGCATTAATAAAATTAGTAATTCTTGTTTGTTTTAAAGTTTCTATGGCTTTGCCATTTTCAGCTTTAATAGTATCCATATTTAAGAAATCAGTAATAGTAGTATTACTTAAATGCAATGCAGTGTCTTTAGCTTGTATGGTAGCAGTATTGATAAAATGTTTGACTGTAGCTTTGTGACGATTGTTATTGCCACCATTGCTATCATTACCACTATCAAACTTAACCCCATACTTAGCCATATTACTTCCTATTAGACCCTCATTTAAAAAAAGATCTATAGTAGTATTACCATGGTTTTTATCAGGTCTTCCTATAAGTACACTAGCATTATTAGAACTATTACTATGATTACCTACAATAATACCTGTATTAATGAAGTTTCCTATTTGTGTATCTTTGCCTTCAAATAAAATACCATCACCATTTGAAGCATATATAATACCTGAGTTTTTAAAAGAATCTAATTGTATCTTTCCATTATTTTCTCCTTGAAAATAGATTCCATAATTTTCATTTGAATTTGATGATTGTGAATTATGAAATATAAGACCTTCATTGGTGAAAGTATTTATATTAGTTTTATCTTTAAAATTAATACCTGAATTATTTTCACCTCCTATAATGCCTTTATTATTAAAAGTATCTATATTAGCTTGATTAATAACTAAACCTCTTTGTTGTCCAAATATGAGACCTTGATTATTAAAATGATTAATATTTACATTAGGTGCTATCCATATACCGTTATTGGTAGAAGCATAAATATATTGTTCATTATTAAAAGTATCTATATTAATTCTAATCAATATTCCTGCTTCATTTCCTTGTAATACACCTTCATTAGTAAAAAGATGTATTGTAGCTTGTTTTGGGAATTTATCATAAAGAGCAAGACCAAATTTACTTCCTCCTATAGCTCCTGCATTATAAAAGTACTTTATTGTGGCATTATTTAATTCATTATCCATTCCTATTTGTATACTAGAATAATTTCCTTGAGCTTGAATGATTCCTTGATTATAAAAAAGGTAAATATTAGCATCTTTTTCAATATTTATAGCTGGTGAGTTATTAACTCTTATATTGGCCATTTTTTCTATCCAAATAAGACCAGATTTGTCTTGACCTTTACCAGAACTTATGGTTTTTGAATTTGTTTGATGAGAATTAATATGAGTGTAACCTTCATAAATTTGAGCTAGGGCTAAAGAGCTTAAACAAGAAATAGTAGCTAAAGATAAAATAAGTTTTTTGGAAGAAGCCATTACCCCCCCCGTGTTGTATACACTAGACTTTAAATATAATTTTTTCATAAAATATTATCCTTTATTTTAAAAAAATACAAAAATTGTAAAAACTAAAATATTATAAAAACTAGATATTGATTTTTAGTGTTTAATAAATTATTCAAACACAAACTTAAATGAATCAATTTATATAAAATGTTTCATCTTAAAAGTAAGATAAAATACATAAAGTAAATAAGCAATAATAAGTAATTTTGTTTTAAAGGAAGGTTAATAAAAGCATAGAAAAATAGTTTTTTAATACCATAATGTGTTTCCAAAAAGTTTCCAACTTATGATTTAATTTTTAAAAATATAGGAGCTTAAATATGTTAAAAATTAAAAATCTTAATAAAAAATTTGGAAATCATGAAATCTTAAAAAACATCAATCTAAATATCAAAGAAGGTGAATTTTTAACCCTAGTTGGAGAAAGTGGAAGCGGTAAATCAACTCTTCTTAGAATTATAGCAGGTCTTGAAGAACCAAGCAAGGGGGAAATTTTAAATCTTAACAATCAAGATATAAGCAAACAAAGTCCAAAAGATAGAAATTTTTCCATGGTTTTTCAAAACTATGCCCTATATCCGCATTTAAGCGTAAAAGAAAATCTTGCCATGCCTATAAAAGCTAGGGCTAAATTGATGCATAAACTTCCTTTTGCATCTTTATATGTTAAATCTTATAAAAATTTCAAAATGCATTTAGAAGAAAAAATTGAACACGTGGCAAAAAAACTCAAAATCTCACATATTTTAGATAAAAAACCCAAACAGCTTTCTGGAGGGCAATGTCAAAGAGTTGCTTTAGGTAGGGCTATTATAAGAAAACCGAGCATATTTTTAATGGATGAACCTTTATCTAATCTAGATGCTAAATTACGCATACACACAAGAGCTGAACTTAGTGCTATACACAAGGAATTAAATAAAACTTTTATATATGTTACCCACGATCAAAGTGAAGCTATGACTATGAGTGATAGAATAGCTTTTTTAGTAGATGGTGAACTTTTGCAAGTTGGAAGTCCTGATGAAATGTATAATAATCCCAATCATTTAAAAGTCGCTCAATTTATAGGGACACCTACAATTAATACCTTATCTATTGAACTAAAAAGCTTTGGTTTTTCTTTAAGTAAAAAATATAAAACAAAAATTTTAGCTATAAGGGCTGAAAATTGTTTTATAGATCCTTATTCTAAAATTCAAGCTAAGATTTATAATATTGAAAATATGGGAAATGAATATTTAATTTATACCAAACTTCTAGAAAATGATAATGACTTTATTTTAAGTGTAAGTACACAAGAAGGCAAAAAACTTGAAATAAATTGTATTATAAATATTAATTTTGATTATCAAAAATCATTTATATTTGATGAAGAAGGCAAAAGAATGGATATTAAGCCTTATATTTTAAGTTTTGCAGCATGAAAAATTCACTTAATATTTTTTGCTACCTATCTCCTGCTGTTTTATTGATGATTTTATTTTTGATTTTTCCTATTGCATGGGTAATAATTTTAAGTTTTAGTGATTATCAACTTGGAAATGCTAATTTTCATTTCATAGGGCTAAATAATTATATAGCCTTGTTTAAAGATCCTGTTTTTTTATTTCAATAAAAATACTTTTATTTATACCCTCATAGTCTTACCTTTAAGTATTTTAGGTGGTTTAATTTTAGCCTTGATTATAGAATCTAGCAATAGTGCAAAATCATTTTATAGGGCTATATTTTTTTTACTTGTCATGGCAAGTTTAATAGCTATGAGTATAGTTTGGGAATACATTTTACATCCAAATATAGGAATTTTTAATAAATTCCTTGCTTTATTTGGAATTGATGCGATCAATTGGCTCTCAAACAAGGATACTGTTTTATATACACTTGCTTTTATTGGTGTGTGGCAACAACTAGGTTATAATATGATTTTATTTATAGCCGGGCTAATAAACATACCTACTTCAGTTTATGAAGCTGCAAAACTTGATGGCTTAAACTCGGTTCAAATTTTATTTAAAATCACTTTACCTCTACTTATGCCGGTTTTATTTTTTGTTTTAATTATAAGCTCTATAAAAGCTTTTCAAGTTTTTGATACCGTACAAATTTTAACGCATGGGGGACCAAATCACTCCAGTGAAGTTTTGTTATTTACCATTTATCAAGAAGCTTTTATATTTTTTAGAACAAATTATGCTAGTGCTATTTCTGTAATATTTTTATTTTTTGTTTTAGTTTTAACTCTGATTAAAATTAGATTTTTAGACAAAAAGGATTAATTCATGTTTAAAATTTTACGCCATGTTTTTTTAAGTATATTATCATTGTTTTTTATTTTTCCTTTTTTATGGATGCTTATAAGTAGTTTTAAACCTGAAAACGAATTTTTTCTAGTACTTTTAATTTTTTTCCACAGAATTTTTCCCTAATTGAAAACTATACAAAAGCTTTGGAAGAAAACAATTTATTGACTCTATTCCAAATGATATAATTTATGCTGCAAGAATGGACAGTTTAAGTGAATTAGGCATACTTTTAAAAATCATATTGCCCTTAAGTACGCCTGCTTTAATTTCCTTTGGAATTTTTTCTATAGTTGCGCATTGGAATGATTATTTTTGGCCTTTAATTGCTATAAGCTCTCCACAATATTTCACCCCAACTCTTGGAGTAATTTCTTTTAAAAATAACGAAGCGGGGACAGATTATGGTGCTTTAATGGCTGCATCAACAATAATAGTAACTCCTTTAATAATAAGTTTTTTAATCGTGCAAAAGAAATTTATACAAGGTATTGTAAATACGGGCATGAAATAACTTATTAAAATTTATTAAAATATTTTATTCTAATAAATTTTAATAATTTTTAAGGATTTATCATGAAAAAGACATTTTTGGCCTTAGCTATTTTTGGAGTTTTAAATATAGCCTTAGCAAAAACAGAACTTGTTGTCTCTTATGCCTATCCTTGGTTTAAAGATTTACACGAAAAACTTAAAGAAGATTTTGAAAAACAAATCAAGATATTAAAATAAAATTTCTAACACCAGCACAAAATTATGAAGATCAAAGTGCTAGACTTTTAAGAGAAAAAATAATCAACAAACTTCCTGATGTAAGTTTTAACAGTTATAGCTATCTAGCTACCCTAGTTAATAAAAATATCCCCAAAGATTTAACACAAAATCTTATCAATAAAAAAGAATTAGGATTTAATGATAATGCTTTTAAAGCAACGACTCTAGAAAATAAAATTTATGCTATTCCTTTTGCAAGTTCTTTACCTGTTGTGTATTACAATATGGACTTAGTCAAACAAGCAAAATGGAACAAAGAACTTCCTAAAACCTGGGAGGAAATTTTTGATTTAGCTCAAAAAATCAATTTACTGGAAGGGAAAAATGGGGTTTATTTTGGAGAAACAGATACTTGGCTTATTTTAGCCTTGAGTCTTCAAAGAGGTGGAAAGCTTATTAATGAAAAAGGTAAAGTAGATTTTAGTCAAGAGGCATGGCAAGAAACCTTTAAGCTTTTAAGTGATTTTCATACTTTAGCAAAGATGCCAGCTATAAAACGATCTGAAGCTATAAGTGCATTTTACGCAGGAAATTTAGGCATACTTATACAAACTTCAGCGGCTTTAAGTCAAACAGAAAAAAGTATCAATTTTCCCTTAAAAATTTCTCAATTTCCAGGGATGAAACCAGGAGGAGAATTACCAGTGGGTGGTTCTGTAGTTATGCTAACTAACGATAAAAATAAAGAAGCAGCTTTAAAATATATTCACTTTGTAACAGGAGAAGCTAATGCTTATGTACCTCAATATACAGGCTATATGACTAGCAATTTCTTAGCTAATGCTAAATTACAAGACTTTTACGATAAAAATTATAACCATACAATAGCTCCTTCTCAGATCAATCTAATGGGATATTGGCCTTCATTTCCAGGAGATAATGCACTAAAAGCCACAAATACTTTATGGAATTATGCTCAAAAACTTCTTATGGGAATAAGTATTAATTACCGTGATATTGCACAAGAAGCTCAAGAAGAAATTAATTTATTACTACCTTAAAAGAAAAATGCAAATGATATTTTTTGATTTTGATGGAGTTTTAATTGACAACTTAAAACTATGGGAACAAGCTTGTGAATTTAGTGCAAAAAAACTAGGTTTTAAAGGAATATTTCCTCAAAAACCTTATGCTAAACTAAATCCTGTTGCTCACAAAGAGATTGGTAAATTATTGGGCTTTGATGCTTTAGAATTTGAAAAAATAGCAGATAAATATTTTTTAGATCATATTCATACTTTAAATTTTTTGACAACATAAAAGAATTATTAAAAGATTTGAGTTTGGATTTTAAACTTTCTGTATTAAGCGCTAGTAATGAAAATTTAGTTCAGATTCTCCTTGAAAAAGAAAATATTTTACAATATTTTACAAATCTTCATTGTACTAGTTTAATACCAAAAGCACAAACGCTTAAAAATTTTAAACAAAAAAATTCTATTATGATAGGAGATTGTATTAGTGATATAGAAGCAGCATTAGAAGCTAATGTTTATTCTATAGGGGTTTTATGGGGATGGCAAGATAAAAACATGCTTAAAAAAGCTAATATTTTAGTTAAGGATACTGTTGAATTAAAAAATGCTATAAGGAACTTTTATGAAATTCATTCATTTAACTGATATACACTACGGGAATAAAAAAGAAGCTATTTACTCAAGAGAACCATCGGCCATGATGCGTTTAGCTATACAAGATATTAATCAAAATCACAATGATGCTGATTTTGTATTTATCACTGGAGATTTAACTCATAAAGGAAGCTTAGAGTCTTATGCGTTTTTAAAAAAGGATTTAGATACATTGCAAATTCCTTATTACTTAACTTTGGGCAATCATGATAATAGAACCAATGCTTTAACAATTTTTAAAAATTTAAAACAAGATGACAATGGTTTTATACAATATGAAATACAATGCGATAATAATAATGTTTTTTTAGTATTAGATACCATAAAACTTAAAAGTCATGGAGGAGAGTATTGTCAAAAACGTCAAATTTGGTTAAAAAATGCTTTAGAAAAAAATCTAAACAAAAATGTATTTATTTGTTTGCATCATGCTCCTTTTAAAACAGGTCTTAAAGCTATGGATCTTATAGGGATTGATGAAAAACATTCTTTAGATATTTATAAATTATTTAATTCATATAAAAATGTAAAACATTTATTTTTTGGACACTACCATAGTACTCTTTGTGGAAGATGGAAGGACATTTCTTTTTCGACTCTTAAATGGATTAATCATCAAGTTAAATTTGATTTAAATAGCCATAAAGTATTGCTAGAATTTAGAAGGCCCAGAATATGCTGTTGTTTTGCTTAATGATGAAGTTTTAAATATACATTATAAAGATTTTACTTTTGGTAAAAATTTGATTTTTTGTGAAAAATGAAAAACAAGTTATCAAGTAGAAAAATATTTTTCTACTTGAATAATTTTACAAGCCTATGGCATTTAAAGTTTGGTATTTACTCATATAAATTTGAGCTTCAATTTTTCTCATGGTATCAAGGGCAACTTGCACTACAATAAGAACTGAAGTGCCTCCAAAATGAAAAGGTATACCCATAAATTTAACCAAAACCCAAGGCAAGGTTGCAACAAGTCCTAAATAAATAGAACCTGATAAAGTCAAGCGTGAAGCTATATCATTAAGATAATTAGAAGTTCCTTCACCAGGACGAATTCCAGGGATAAAACCTCCTTGTTTTTTTAAATTTTCAGCTATATCTTTAGCATTAAAAACTATAGAAGCATAAAAATAAGCAAAGAAAATTACAAATAAGAAAGTTAACACATGAAATAAATAGCCATTAGGATTTAAAAAATCATTAATAGCTTGCAAATAAGGGTTTGTACTAGTTTGTAAAATGGTTGTTGGGAACATTAAAATCGCACTAGCAAAGATTGGTGGGATAACTCCACTAAGATTTAATTTAATAGGAATATAATTCATAATGCGTTTATTTTGATTTTGCATAACAACCTTACGAGAATAAGAAACAGGAATTCTTCTTTCTCCAAGTTCTACATAAATAATAATACCTATAGTAAGTAAAATCAAAAGTAAGATAGCAAAAGCGGTTAAAAAATTCATTTCTCCTGAATTAATCTGTCCTACAGTTCCTAAAATTGCTCTTGGAATACCTGAAACTATACCTGCAAAAATGATTAAAGAAATACCGTTGCCTATACCCCTTTGTGTGATTTGTTCTCCAAGCCACATTAAAAGCATAGTTCCTGCAAGCATAGATATGGCACAAAGAGCAATAAAGGTATTTAAATCTTCCACCATAATAGCTTGTGTACCCCCACGACCGTGTAAACTTTGCAAACCTATAGAAACTCCTATACTTTGCACTAAGGTAATGGCAATGGTTGCATAACGGATAATTTGCATATATTTTTGCATACCATCACGTTCTTTTTTCATTTTACCTATATTTGGGAAAGTTGCTGCAAGAAGCTCCATAATAATAGAAGCTGTAATATAGGGCATAATACCCAAAGAAATAATAGAAAAACGTTCAGCTGCTCCCCCGCTAAAAACATTGAACAAACCTAAAGCATTGTTTTGATTATTGTTAAAAAATTCTGCAATCACTTCAGCATTGACGCCAGGAACTGGTACATAAGCCAGAACCCTATAAGCAAACAAGAATGCTAAGGTGATTAAAATCTTATTCGTCAATGCTCTATTCATTATTTTAACCCGGTGACGCTAATATTTTCGTCTTTAATTTTTGAAGCTAAATCTTTTGCACTCGCACCGATTAATTTAATTTTACTTACAGATTTTGAAATTTTATGAACAGTTTTGATGCTTTCAAAACTTATTTCGCTTAAATCTTTTAAGGCTGTAATTTTTTCAACATTAATGATATAAGGTTTTGAAATTTTAGAAGTAAAACCTATTTTAGGCAATCTTCTTTGAAGGGGTTGTTGTCCTCCTTCAAAACCTCTTTTTTCATTATAACCTTTTCTAGCAGTTTGACCTTTACCGCCTCTAGTAGCAGTCTTACCCATACCACTGCCTTGACCACGACCTATTCTTTTAGTTTTGTGCGTTGAACCCGCTGCTTTTGTTAAATTCATATTTTATCCTTTTAGCATTGTTAAAGCTTTGATTGTAGCACGCACCACATTAGCTGAATTGTTTGATCCTAAAGATTTAGTTAAAATATCTTTAATGCCTGCAAGTTCAACAATAGGACGTGTAGAACCACCAGCGATAACACCTGTACCTTCGCTAGCTGGTTTTAGCAAAATTCTGCTTGCATTGTATTTGACTTCTACATCATGGGCTATAGTTGAACCTTTAATTTTGACTTCAACCATATTTTTAAATGCATCATCAACTGCCTTACGGATAGCATCTGGGACTTCTTTAGCTTTGCCATAACCAACACCTACTAAACCTTTACGGTTTCCAACTATGACTAAAGCAGTAAATCTAAATCTTCTACCACCTTTAACAACCTTAGTAACTCTACCTATATCAACGATTACTTCTTCAAATTCTTCTCTATTATATTTTTCCATCGATTTACCCCTTATAGCCTAATGCCATTTTCTCTTAAAGATTCCGCTAATGCTGCAATAACACCATGATACACATAGCCATTTCTATCAAAAACAGCTTGTTCTATATTTTTAGCTTTTAAAGTTTTAGCAAATTCAGCAGCGATTTTTTTAGCCCCTTCTTTATTTGCTTTAATACCGATTTTACGTCCATCAAGCGCTGCTAAAGTTATAGCTTTTGTATCATCAATCGCTTGGATATATAGAGTTCTGTTTGATTTAAATACAGAAATTCTTGGGAAATTTTCACATCCTGAAATTTTTGCTCTAATTCTTTTTTTTCTTTTGATTCTTAAAGTGAGTTTTCTTTTTAATACATTTGCTCTCATATTCTACCCTTACTTCTTAGATGTCTTACCAGCTTTGCGGATAATACGTTCATCAGCATACTTAACGCCTTTTCCTTTATATGGCTCTGGTGGTCTAAATTCGCGAATTTGAGCAGCTACTTGACCCACAACTTGTTTATCACTTCCTTTTACTATGACAGTATTTTTATCCACTACGATTTCAATTCCTTCTGGAATATCATAATTTATAGGATGTGAAAAACCAAGACTTAGTTCTAAAACTTTACCTTTTAAAGTTGCTTTATAACCTACACCGTTGATTTCAAGAGTTTTAGAAAAACCCTGAGTTAAACCTATAACAACATTATAAGCTAAAGCTCTATAAGTTCCCCAATACGCTCTACTTTGTCTATCTTCACCTTTTGGAGAAAAAACAATATTATTGTCTTTAATCTCAACATTAACATTTGCTTTTGTATCAAGCTCTTTTACCAAATTTCCTTTTTTAAATTGAAGTAAATTTCCTTCTAATTTTACTTCTACTCCTGCTGGAATAGTGATGGGTTGTTTACCTATACGAGACATGTTTTTCCTTTTTATTTGTCTAGGATATTTCTACTTTTTTTATAAAGAATGCATACCCAATGCCATAAAAAGCAGATTTTTTACCAAATAGTACATAAAATTTCGCCGCCAACACCTGCTTTATAAGCTTCATCATTAGCTAAAACGCCATGACTGGTGCTAACTACTATAGTACCATAACCATTTTTGAAACGTTTGATTTCATCTTTACCTTTATAAACACGACGACCTGGCTTAGAAATTCTTTTAAGCTCGTTGATAACACTTTTACCTTTTTCGTCGTATTTTAAAACCACATTGATAAATTTCTTTTTATCTTCTTGGGTAACATTAAAACTTTCAATATAACCTTTAGCTTGAAAAATTCCTACTAAAGCTTCTACAACTTTAGAATGTAAAAGTTTGGTTGTTTCAAGCTTTCTCATTCCTGCATTTCTAATGCGAGTGAGTGAATCTGAAATAATATCATTTATCATAGTTTATCCTTACCAACTTGCTTTTTTAAGACCTGGAATCAAACCTTCATTGCCCATTTTTCTTAAGCAAACTCTACAAATTCCAAAATCTCTATAAACTGAATGAGGACGCCCACAAATTTGGCATCTTGTATAAGCTCTAACTTTAAATTTAGCTTTACGCGCCGCTTTTGCAATCATTGATTTTTTAGCCATATTATTTTCCTTTTGCAAATGGCACACCCATAAGTTCTAATAACTTTTGTGCCTGTTTATCATTTTGTGCTGTTGTAACTATAGAAATATTCATACCGTGAGTTCTTAAAATTTTATCATACTCGACTTCTGGAAACATTAATTGTTCATCAAGTCCAAAATTATAATTTCCACGTCCATCAAAACCATCTTTGCTTAAACCTCTAAAGTCTTTAACCCTTGGCAAAGCAATAGAAATAAGCTTATCAAGAAAAGCATACATATTGTCTTTTCTTAAAGTTACCATTACGCCTACAGGAAAACCTTCGCGGACTTTAAATCCTGCAACTGATTTTTTTGCCTTAGTAATTACAGCTTTTTGACCTGCGATCAAAGAAATAGTATCTGCAATATTTTGCAATATTTTTTGATCTTTGGCTAATTCACCTGCTCCTACGCTAATGACTACTTTTTCTATTACAGGGATAAGTATAGGATTTTTAATATTAAATTCTTCAAGCAATGCAGTTTTAATGCTTTGATTGTATTTTTCTTTTAATCTCATCATGGCTTACTCCTGAATTTTTGCCACATTGGAAATATCCATTGGCATTTCTTTATTAATAAAACCACCGTTAGGATTTTTTTCACTAGGCTTAATAGCTTTTTTAGCAATCTTACACCCTTGAACAAGCACTTTAAGAGTTTTTGGATATACTGCTAAAACTTTGCCTGTTTTACCTTTATCATCACCTGTAATAACCTTAACATTATCACCTTTTTTGATTTTTAATTTAAGTGCCATTATAATACCTCCGGTGCTAGTGAAACGATTTTCATAAAACCACCATATCTAACTTCTCTTCCCACTGGTCCAAAAATACGGGTTCCTATAGGTTCTCTTTTGTTATCAAGTATAACAGCAGCATTTTCATCAAAGCGAATCAAAGATCCATTATCTCTATGAATTTCTTTTTTAGTTCTAACAATAACTGCTTTAACTACTTGACCCTTTTTAACTTTTCCATTTGGTAGGGCTTTTTTAACAGATGCAACAATAACATCACCTACAGTAGCATATCTTCTTTTACTACCGCCTAAAACTTTAATACACATTAATTCTTTTGCACCGCTATTATCAGCAACTGCAAGCCTTGTAAAACTTTGAATCATTACTCAACTCCTGTAGCTAATACAGATTTTAAGCGAAATGATTTTCTTTTTGAAAGTGGTCTACACTCTACTGCAACGATAGTATCACCCACTTTAACTTCATTTCTCTCATCATGAATTAGATATTTTTTAAAGCGTTTAACAATTTTTCTATATCTTGGATGAACCACTTTTCTTTCAACCAAAATACTTACGGTTTTTTCACCAGCGATTTTAACAACAACGCCTTGAATTTCTCTTTTAAATGCCATTTTTCATCCTTATTTTAAAGCGTTAATTGCTGTGTTGATTCTAGCAATATCTTTTCTAACTTGACTGATCTCTTTTGGATTAGTAAGCTGCATAGTTTTTAGCTTTTGTTTTAAAGTGAATAAAAGCACCTTTTTTTCTTTTAGCATTGTTGCAAGCTCAGCTGCTGTTTTATCTTTAATCTCAGTATATTTCATTTTGGCTCTCTCTTGTAATAAACTTAGTTTTAAATGGAAGTTTATGCATAGCTAAAGTCAATGCTTGTCTTGCAATTTCTTCATTTACTCCTGCCATTTCATAAATAATACGACCTGGCTTAATATTCATTACCCATTCTTCAACAGCGCCTTTACCTTTACCCATACGTGTTTCTAAAGGTTTTTTTGTTAAAGGTTTATCTGGAAAAACTCTAATCCAGGTTTTGCCTTGTCTTTTAACAAAACGGGTTAAAGCAATACGTGCTGCTTCAATTTGACGCGAGTTAATACGTCCTGCTTCGGTTGCTTTTAAAGCAAAATCACCAAAAGTAAATTCTGTTCCGCGATTAGCATAACCTCTGTTACGCCCTTTCATCATTTTACGATATTTAGTTCTTTTTGGCATTAACATGATTATTTACTCCTTCTTGTACGTCTTGGCTTTTTAGCTGGAGTATTTTCTTCAGTTTTTTCAGTTTGCATACCTTTGTGCAATACTTCTCCTTTAAAGATCCAAACTTTAACACCTATATTTCCATAAGTTGTTCTAGCTTCTGCAAAACCATAATCGATTTTTGCTCTTAAAGTATGAAGTGGAACACGTCCTTCAAGATACCATTCTGTTCTTGCCATTTCAGCACCACCTAAACGTCCAGAAACTGAAACTTTAATACCCTTAGCACCTGCTTTTTGTGCACTTTGAATCACTTTTTTCATTGCTCTTCTAAAAGCTATTCTTTTTTCAAGCTGAGTTGCAACACTCTCAGCAGCAAGTTGGGCTGAAGCACCTGCTTTTCTTTCTTCTTTGATATTGATATTTACGTCTTTATTGATTAAATCTTGTAATTCTTTTCTTAAATTATCAACATCACTACCTTTTTTACCTATAATAATACCAGGTCTTGCAGCTACAACAGTTACACGCAATTTTTTAGCAGTTCTTTCTACTAAAATTTGACTGATTCCTGCATAATAAAGCTTTCTTTTTAGAAAAGCTCTGATTTTATAATCTTCACCGATATTTTCTACTAAATTAGCTTTAGTTGGAAACCATCTTGATTCCCAGTTTCTATTGATTCCTAGTCTTAGACCAATTGGATTAACTTTTTGTCCCATTAGCTTTCCTTTTTCGCTCTTGTTTTTTTAGCTGCTGCAGTAGTTTTTACTGTTTTTTTCTCATCAGGCTTAAGTTCTACTTTTGCTACTTCTACTAAAATATGTGAAGTAGGTTTTCTAATACGACTTGCACTTCCTCTAGCTCTTGGTCTAAATCTTTTTAAGACAGCACCAGCATCAACACGACAACTTTTTACTACCACTTCATTAGCTTCAAATCCACCATTAGCTACGGCACTTGAGATTGCATTTGCAATGTATTTTGCACCTTTATTTGGCATGAATTTTAAACTAGCCATAGCTAATTCTGCGTTCATTCCTTGCACTTCTTTAGCAATTAATCTTGCTTTAGTTGGAGACAATCTTATAAATTTAATCAATGCTTTACTCATAAATATCTCCTACTTACCAATTTTCTTTTGCACAGAACCTTTATGGCCTTTAAATGTGCGGGTTGGAGAAAATTCTCCGAGTTTATAACCTATGTGATTTTCAGTTATATAAACTGGAATAAAGCTTTTGCCATTATGGACATTAAATGTAAGTCCTATCATATCAGGAATAATGGTACTTCTTCTTGACCAAGTTTTAATAGGTTTATTATCATTAGCCTTTTTAGCAGCGATAACTTTTTTCATTACATGATCGTCGACAAAAGGACCTTTTTTCAGTGATCTAGCCATCTTATTTTCCTTTTCTTCTTGAAATTATTAGCTTATCGCTAGCTTTTTTACGACGCGTTTTAGCTCCTTTAGTAGGTTTACCCCATGGAGTTACTGGATGACGGCCTGAATTTTTCTTACCTTCACCCCCACCATGTGGATGGTCTACTGGGTTCATAGCAGAACCTCTTGTTTGTGGACGAATACCTCTGTGACGGTTTCTTCCTGCTTTACCTATGGTTACATTTGCCCATTCTTCATTGCCAACTTCACCAATACTTGCCATACATTCAGCTAAAACTTGTCTCATCTCTCCGCTTGCAAGTCTTAAAATAACGTATTTTTCTTCTTTACCCATAAGCTGAGCATAAGATCCTGCAGAACGTATCATTTGGCCGCCTTTGCCTGGTTTTAACTCAACATTGTGAACTATACTACCTACTGGAATATTTTTAAGTTTCATTGCATTACCTGGCTTGATATCAAGTCCACTTTCAGCAGATGCAACAATATCTCCAACACCTAATCCACGTGGTTGAAGAATGTATCTTTTTTCACCATCTTTATAAGCAATTAAAGCTATTCTACAATTTCTATAAGGATCGTATTCAATAGCTTCTACCTTGCCTTCTATACCAAATTTACGACGTTTAAAATCGATGATTCTATAAAGTTTTTTAGCGCCTGATTCTTTATGACGACTTGTAATTCTTCCATAACTATTGCGACCTGCATGAGCTGGAAGTTTAACAAGCAAAGAACGCACACTTGGTTTAGCTGTAATATCTTCAGAACTTAAACCTGTGATATATCTTCTACTTGGAGTATATGGTTTATAAGTTTTAATTGCCATTTTAAGCCTCCGTATTTTCTAAGCTAACACCTTCAGGTAGCTTAACATAAAATTTTTTATAATCGTTTCTTTGACCTAAACGACCTCTAAAACGTTTAACTTTACCATCCATTCTTAAAGAATTAATACTTTTTGGAGTTACACCAAAATATTCTTTTAAAACTGCTTTTAAACCTGTTTTAGTCATTTTTGGTGAAGTTTGAATAACTACGACACCTTGCTCTTGCAAATTCAAACTTTTTTCTGTGTAAAGTATAGTCTTTATATCAGTAATATCTGCCATAATTATCCCTCTTTTGTAATAGATTCTAATGCTGATTTTTCTATAATAACAGCATTAAATACAGATACTAAATAAGCATTAACCTCACTTACATCAACCACATAAGAATTAGCTAAATTTCTGTAAGCTAGAAGGGTTTTTTCATCTAGTAAATCTTTAACAATTAAAACATCTTTCACGCCAAGCTTTTTAATGACAGCGTTTGCATCTTTTGTTTTACCGCTTTGAATGGCTAAAGAATCAGTAGTAAATAATACACCCTTAGCCGCTTTATCTGCTAAAGCCCTTTCAAATGCTAATCTTTTTTGTTTTTTATTAACTTTTTGAAAATAATTTCTTTCATTTGTTGGACCAAAAGCAACAGCACCACCTACCCAAACATTTGTCCTGGTTGAACCTGCTCTAGCACCACCACGACCTTTTTGTCTCCAAGGTTTTTTACCACCACCACTTACATCACTTCTACCTTTAGTATGAGCAGTATTTGCTCTAAGACTTGCAAGGTAAGATTTTACGTATAAATAAAGATTGTGTGGATTTACTTGTGCGTATTTTGAAGGTAAATCAAGTTCACCTGTTTTTTCTAATTTATCATTTAAAACAATTACTTTACTCATTTTGCGATCCTTATTCTACCCATAGCACCGTTATAACCTGGTACTGCACCTTTAAGTACTAAAATTTTATTTTCAGCATCATAAGAAATAACTTCGTTTTTAACACTTACTTTTGTATTTCCATAGTGTCCTGCCATTTTCATACCGGGTTGGACACGACCTGGCCATTCTCTATTACCTATAGATCCGTGGCGTCTGTGAAATCTTGAACCGTGGCTTGCTGGCCCTCCTGCAAAATTGTGTCTTTTCATAACACCACTATAACCTCTACCCTTAGTGTTAAAACTTACTTTTAAAATTTTTGCTTCGTTTAAAGGGCTTTCATCTAAATCTCCTGCCTCAGTATTTGCCACTTCTAAAGTTACAAATTTATTGTATTGTGCAGAAAGATTGTATTTTTTTTGTTGACCTGCAATGCATTTGTTGATTTTTTTACCTTTTGGATATGCTACTAAAGCCTTTCCATCTTGAACTTCACATACTTTTGCACTCACAACCCTTAGTAAAGTTACAGCAGTACTTGGATTAGTAATGGTTCTACTCATTCCAATTTTTTCTACAATATATTCCATGTTTTATCCTTATTTGCCCATAGCTCTTACTTCAACATTTACTTCTGGTGCTAAATCAAGCTTAGTTAAAGAATCAACTGTATCTGGAGTTGCTGCTACTATATCTAGCATACGCGCATGAATTCTGATTTCAAACTGCTCACGAGAATCTTTGTTAATATGTGGAGATTTTAAAACTGTATAGCGTTTGATTTTAGTAGGCATTGGTATAGGACCTCTAATATCCGCACCTGTTCTTTTGACAGCTTCTACTATTGCTGCAACTGTTCTGTCTAGTACTCGATGGTCATAAGCTTTTAACTTAAGCCTTATTCTTTCCATAATTTTTCCTTTAAAAAGAACTCGTTAGTTTTTAAATAACTAACCAAATAATTAAAAATTTAATAAAAATTGAAATGAGAGTATATAAAATCTTATTTTGAAAGTCAAGGAATTTTATCAAATTTTTATATTTTTTTCCTTTTAATAAGGACAAAAATATAAATTTTTATTTATTCGCATAAAATAAGAAATGATAAAATAAATAAAAATATTTCCTTGTGTTTATTTTGATTTTAAAAAATTATTTTGTTATAAATTAATATCTAATTTGATTTGATTTTAAAAAGTCTCTTAATTTTTCATATTCTGCATTTTCTAAATAACGGTATTTGCCTGCTTTTGAAAGACCAAGTTCTAAAACTCCAAAAGCAACGCGTTTAAGATCCATTACTTCAAGATCAAAATAAGCAAAAAAACGTCTAAGTTCTCTATTTTTACCTTCGTTAATAACCACTCTAAGTTTAGTATAACCCCCACTTGATCCAAAAATTTCAAAGTCTAAAAAAGGAGCAAAACTCATAGAAGTGATTTTTGTTTTTGCATGCGCACCTTTAGTTGCATTCTTAATTTCAAGCCCATTTTCCATAGCTTTTATAACTTGCTTATTTACAAGACCTTTGATTTTAAGATAATATTCTCTTTCTAAATCACTATGCATTAAAGCATGAGCAATCACAGGAGAATCAGTAAGCAAAAGCAAACCTTCGCTCGCATAATCAAGCCTTCCTATACTCAACCAAGTACTAAAAGATTTTGGCAAACTATCATAAATCGTTTTTCTTCCACGATCATCTTTTTTGCTAACAATTTCACCTTTTTGTTTATGATAGATTATAACGCTAAATTGTGTTTTCTTGTGTATTTTTTTACCCTTGATAAAAATCTTATCTTCATCTTTTATAGTATCACTTAAAAGGGCTATTTTATTATTTATCTTAACCAAACCTTGTTTAATAAGTTCATCAGCTTCACGACGAGAATAAGTGGTATTGTGTGATATGAATTGATTGATTCTCATTTAATTTTCCTAGATAAAGGTGCAAAAGCACCTTTTTTTACATCATAAAAATGGTTGGAACTATAGTTGGGTATTTTTTAATCTTTCTAAAAATATGTTTTCTTAAAACTTGACGTATTTGATTTTCTAAAAATTTTGGATCATTTAAAACTTCATCTTTAATATTAATAAAAAATTGCCCTAAAACTTCTGCCATATCTTTACTAAAAGCATGGTCGTGTTTATCAGCCACAAGACCATAACTAAATACCCTAGGCTTATTAATTAATGTTTTTGTAGCTTTATCAAGTTGAGCAATAATCACAACTATACCACTATCTGCAAGTTTTTGACGATCAATAACCACATCATCGGCAATTTGTTTATTGATTTGATTATCTACAAAAACCTTACCTGTTTTAACAGTTTTAACTCTTTTAATGTATTTTTGACAAAGTTCTACTTGATCTCCATCACTCATAAGATAAATATTTCTTTCAGGAACGCCACATTTTATAGCTGTTTCTTTATGTTTGTTGATATGGTTATACTCTCCATGTACAGGTAAGAAAAATTTTGGTTTAGTAAGAACAAGCATAAGTTTTTGCTCTTCTATACTTGCATGACCACTTACATGAATTTCACTAAATTCTTGATAAGCAACTTTAGCACCTGCTTTTAAAAGATAATCAAGCACCGCAGAAACACTTCCTTCATTACCAGGTATGGCTTTAGCTGAAATGATAATTTGATCTGTAGGTTTTATTTTTATAAATTTGTGCTCATCTGTAGCCATTCTATAAAGTGCACTCATGGTTTCACCTTGACTTCCTGTAGTCACTATAAGCACTTCATTATCTTTATACTTACTTACCTCATCTGCATCAATAAAAATTTTCCTATCAAGTTTAATATAACCTAACTCCATAGTAGTGTATAAATTTCTTTCCATGGATCTACCAATAACACATACTTTTCTACCGTATTTTAATCCATAGCTAATGGCTTGATAAACGCGGTGGATATTAGAACTAAAAGTACTCATAATCACTCTGCCTTTAGATCGCGAAAAAATCCGATCAAAAGTTGGTCCTACAGAACTTTCACTTTTAGTATAACCTTCTTTATAAGAATTAGTACTATCACTTAAAAGGCATAAAACTCCTTCTTCTCCATAGTGAGCTAAGCGTCCTAAATCTGTTGGATAGCCATCGATTGGGGTTTGATCTATTTTAAAATCTCCTGTGTGGATAATAGTTCCTGCTTTTGTTTTAATAGCCAAAGCAGAAGCATCGATAATAGAATGAGTAATATGCATCCATTCTATATCAAATTCTCCTATTTCATAAATACGGCGTTTTTCTACAGGACGAAACCATTTGCGTTCTGTTTTTAAACCATGTTCTTCAAATTTATTTGAAATCATACCCAAAGCTAAAGGGGTTGCATAAATAGGGAATTGGAATTCTTTAAAAAAATAAGGCACTGCACCTATATGATCTTCATGCGCATGGGTAATAACAATACCACGAATTTTATCTTTGATCTTTCTTACATAATCAAAATCAGGTATGATAATATCAACCCCATGCATTGTTCCATCTGGAAAACTCATACCAATATCTATAATAATAGCATCTTTATTAGTTTCAAAAACAGCAATATTTCCACCGATTTCACCCAAACCTCCAAGAGGAGTAATACGAATTTTATGTTCGCTAGAATTATTGTATTTTAAAGGGTGCAAGCGGTTTTCATGTGAAACACGATTAGCTTCTATAGACTCTGCAAGAGCGATTTGCCAGTCTTCATTTCCTGTAAGCTTAGAAGGAAGATTGCGATTTTTTTTCTTTTTTTTCTCGCTTTTATTTTCAAGATTTTCTTTATTTGCATTTTGAGCTGCATGAATTTTTGACTTATCGTTTTCATTTTGTAAAGAATCGAGTATTTTTTTTCTATGGTTTTTGTATTTATAACGTCTGTTGTTCTTTGAACTTGAGTTTGGATTTTGTTCGTTATTTATTTTTTTATTCTCGTCCATATTCATCCTTTAATTTATCATAAATTTTAAGGTATGAATCAACGCAAATTTCATGTGGTCTGATGTTTTCTTTTAAGCCAAGAGTGCCTAAAACTTCTAAAACTTTGCTTTTATGCATTTTTAAATTTCTTACAATCTGCTTCCTAGGCATACTAAAACAAGCTCTGAGAAATTTCTTAAAACTTTTCAACTCGCAAAGTTCATCAAAATCCCTAGTTTTAATCAAACTCATCACCGCTGACATAACTTTTGGCGGAGGAGTAAAACACTGAGGACCAACATCAAAAAGTATTTTTCTTTCACAAATCATCGCACTTAAAACGCTTAAGGAAGAAAAATCACTACTTCCTTCTTTAGCGCAAAATTTTTCAGCCATTTCTTTTTGCACCATCACAATGAGTCCTAAGCAATTTTTATCCTCTAAAGCTTTTAGTATAATATGACTTGCAACATAATAAGGCAAATTTGCAACTAAAAAATATGGTTTTTCATCAAGAGTATATTTAAAAACTTCATTTACATCTTGATGAAATAAGTTAAATTTTCCACATTCAAGTTCTTTTTGAAATTTCTTTTTTAAAATGGGTATGAGATCGCTATCGATTTCATAAGCTTTTACTTGAGAAATTTTTAAAAGTTCTTGCGTTAAATCACCTAAGCCAGGCCCAATCTCAATAATATTGTCTGCTTGTTTGGGTATGGCTTGGATGATTTTTACTAATACGCTTTTATCAATTAAAAAATTTTGTCCGTATTGCTTTTTTGCTTTAACCATAGAAAATAATTTTACCTAAAAATTCTTAATTAAGTCTTTTTGGGTAAAATTATTTTGTAAATTTTATAAGGATGAAGATGATTGTTTGTGCTGGTGGAAATGAAAATTTCTCTTTTGCAAAACCTATAGGCATAGGACTTGTAGAATCTGCCTTTCATTTAACACAACTATGTTTAAAAGAACAAGTTTTTAATATAATATTTATTGGAACTTGTGGTCTTTATAAAGAAGGAAAGATTTTAGAAATTTATAAAAGCTCACATGCTTTTAATATAGAATTTTCTCAAATTTCACATGCTTTTTATACCCCAACAAAAAATGAAATTGATATAACAAATAAAAATGTTTCGCGTGAAACTATTAAAATCAATTCATCAAATTATATTTGTCAAAATTCAAAAGCTGCAAAACAATTTGCAAAATTAGGCTTTTTTGCAGAAAATATGGAAGCTTTTTCAGTTTTAAGTGTAGCTCAAAATTTAGGCATTGAAGCAGAATGTATTTTATGTGCTACTAATTTTTGCAATGAAAATGCTCATAAAGATTTCATTAAAAATCATGAAAAAGCAAAAGAAAAATTAACAAATTATCTTAAAGAAAAGCACTATATTTAAAGGAAAATATTGAAAAAACTTATAAATATTTTAGATTTTTTACCTCAAGAATTAGAAGAAAAAATCAAACCCATGTTTCGCGTGAAACAAATTTATCAATGGATTTATCAAAAATATGCTGATGATTTTTCCCAAATGTCAAGCTTACCCAAAACTTTACGTTTAGAATTAGAACAAAATTTTCATTTTAAACCTTTAAAATGCATCAAAAGCGAAGAAAGTAAAGATGGAAGCATAAAATACCTTTTTGAGCTTATGGATGGTTTAAGAATAGAAAGCGTGCTTTTACCTATGAAAGAAGAAAAAGTAAATGAAGAAGGCAAAAGGATTGCCCATGCAAGATTTACTATTTGTGTTTCTTCTCAAGTAGGATGTAAAAGTGGTTGTAGTTTTTGTCTTACTGCTAAAGGGGGTTTAAAAAGGAATTTACAAGTAGGAGAAATAGTTGGACAAATTTTATGGATCAAAAAACACAATAACATTCCTTATGAAAGACGTGTAAATATAGTTTATATGGGAATGGGAGAACCTCTTGATAATCTTAAAAACGTTTCTAAAGCTATAAAAATTCTTTCACAAAATGAAGGACTTGCTATAAGTCCTCGCCGTCAAACCATAAGCACAAGTGGACTAGCAAAACAAATTGAAGAATTAGGAAAAATGAATTTGGGCATCTTACTTGCTATCTCACTTCATGCAGTCAATGATGAGCTTCGCACAGAATTAATGCCTATTAATAAAGCCTATAATATAGCTGCTATCATGGATGCTGTTAAATCTTTTCCTATAGATCAAAGAAAAAGGATAATGTTTGAATACCTTTTAATCGACAGTGTCAATGATAAAATAGAACATGCTAAAGAACTAGTCAAACTTTTAAACGGTATCAAGGCTAAGGTAAATTTGATACTTTTTAATCCTCACAAAGGAAGTATATATCAAAGACCTAGTTTAGAAAATGCTATTAAATTTCAAGATTTATTAAGCTCTAAAGGCATAACTTGTACTATAAGAGAAAGCAAAGGACTTGATATTTCAGCAGCTTGTGGACAACTTAAAGAAAGGATGAAAGATCAATGAGTGCATTGGATATTTTTGAAATTATTTTTATATCTATTGTTGTACTTGCAGGGTTTGGTGGGATTATTTTTGTTTTAAAAGAAGAAAAAAATAAAGATATTTGATATTTATTGTTGATATTTGAAAATTTAATTATAAAAGAATGTATTAGCATAAATAAAGTATTTTAAATATTTGATTTTCATAAAAGTATATCTAGCATATAATAAAAATTGCTTTTTAAATAAAAATCAGCATTTTATAAAATCAATGCTAAGCCATATAAAAATAAATTTAAAAAATGGTTTTAAAAAGCTTATAACCCTACATAAAATCTTGTTCTAATTTTTTATATTGATTATAAAGCCTTTTAACTGTAATACTTTAAAATAAAGATTAAGCAGTTATGAAATAAAAAGATATAAAAGCTATAAATAAATATATTTTAGCTTTTATATCTTGTATACCTTAATATGTTTTTCCTTTAGGTCAAGCAAATTTTATTCAAATCAATAAAAATATCTGTAGTAAATTAAAAATAATATAAAGTAATCACATATTTTAGTATTTTTGTAGCCAGAATTAGCTTTTTTACTTTGGCTACATAAATGGCTACACAATTATAAAAAATACAAAAAATTTCAATTATAATGAAAAATTTTAATGTAGAAAAGTTGTTAAAATAGTGTATTTTGCGTCTTAATATTGCTTAATGAATTACTACTTGGTGTCAAGAGGGAGACTTGAACTCCCGACCTCCGGCTTATGAGACCAGCGCTCTAACCAGCTGAGCTACCTTGACTTATAAAAAAGAAAAGCAATTATATTATTTTTTTACTAAAATTTTTCTGATTTTAAGAAAATATAATTTAAATTTTAAATTTCTTTATTTTTAAAGCTTTTATTAGGTATAATAATTTCTTTTTAGACAGGTGTCCGAGTGGTTGAAGGAGCACGCCTGGAACGCGTGTAAAGTGCAAGCTTTCGAGGGTTCAAATCCCTTCCTGTCTGCCATAATTAAACTTTTGATTTTATATATGGCAAATTTTATAAAAACTTAGAAAATAAATTTATTTTATAGGTTTAAAGTATGCTTTAATATAAAATATTTTTTAAGCCAAACTAAGTTATAATTCTATTTTTGGGGCATTAGCTCAGCTGGGAGAGCACAACGCTGGCAGCGTTGGGGTCAGCGGTTCGAGCCCGCTATGCTCCACCATAAGGTTCCGTAGCTCAGTTGGTAGAGCACTACCTTGACATGGTAGTGGTCGTTGGTTCAAGTCCAATCGGAGCCACCATGTTTTATTTCTTTGGATTCTTTAAGTTCTAAAAAATGCTTTAAAATACTATAAATTAAATGATTTTTTTAATGAATTGCTTTTTATGATTATTTTCAATTAAGAATTAAAATCTAACAAGATTCTTTAAAAGAAAATATTTGTGCTTAATATAAAGCAGACTTTTTTTAAAATGAAATATTAGTAAAAAAGCAAAGTATTTTACACGCAAAGAACTTAATCAAATCAATTTCTTATAAAAAAGGAATTTACATTCATTTTTGTCCAAACGTACATCAAAATCAAAACTTGTTCTTTTATAAGTCATAACTGATATTTTCAAAACTTCTGTTTTATTTTTTGCATTATCGATAAGTTTTATTAGAAAATCTGCATTTTCTTTTTCTAATATGTCATTACTTGCACGATCTAAAATTTTATTTTTTCTTCTTTTAATTCTTGTAAAATTTGTAATTTATTTCTTTCTATTTTATGCCTTTTTTAAATTTATTATCTAATAAATTAGTATTCATTTGTTGAGTAAAATCATGATATTTATTTTGTAAAATTATAATAAAAATACAATAAGATAATTATTTAAATATTTTTAGATATGCATAAAAAATTAATCTTAATTTTTATATTTATAAAAAATGCTACTCATCTACATAAAAAAACAAATTCATTTTCTATTTTTCGAAAAAGCTTAAAATGTTATGCGATAAAAATTAATTAATAATAAATTATTGATTAATAAACTATAGAATACACAAGGCTTGAAAAAATACCTATGAAAATCAAGATATTATAACCATAAAATAGAGTTTTATTCTCTTTTTATAAAAATAAAAATAATATAAAAATATATAAAAAATAAAATAAATTTCTTTTTATTATTAAATTATTAGAATAAAAAGCTATAATAAGCTCATCAAAGAAGGATAATAAAAACTAAGCCTTTTTTGGGTTTATTTAAAAAACATAAAAAAGTATAAATGCTTAAAAATAAGCATTTATATATGAGTTAACCCAAAATGAACTGCCATTTTTGGATTAGACGTTAATTTTATTTTAAAGTTAAAATACCTTTTTATATGTTTAAACTTATGGTTTTAATATAACTAAATGCAAATGAGGTAAAATGCAGACTTTAGATTTAATGTATAATATTATTATCGTTATTTGTATTATAGGATGCGTAGTTTTATATTTTTGGCCCAAAAAATACTGATTTTATGAGCCATTACAAAAAATAGCTTCAAACTAAGAAATTTTTTGAATTTCTTTCATAAGCTTTGATTTGATCTTGGTATTGCAAAGTTAAAGCTATATGATCAAGACCTTCTAAAAGACAAGTTCTACGAAATTCATCCAAATCAAAAGAAAAAACTTTATCTTTAAAAAACACCTTTTTTTCAAGTAAAGAAATTGCTATATTTTTATCTTGAGATTTTTTTAATTCATCAATAATGCTTTGAATTTCATCTTTAAGAAGCTCTATGGTAAGCAAACCATTTCCTAAAGCATTATTTTTAAAAATATCCGCAAAAGAAGGTGCAATAATAACCCTAATACCATAATCAACCAAAGCCCAAGGCGCATGTTCTCTTGAAGAACCACTACCAAAATTTTCATAAGTCAATAAAATAGAAGCATTTTGATATTCTTTTTTATTGAGATTAAAGTCCATATTTAAAACACTTTCTTTATCATCTAAATAACGCAAATCATGAAATAAATGCTTTCCAAAGCCCTGCTTTGAAACAGCTAATAAAAACTGTTTAGGAATGATTTGATCAGTGTCAATATTTGCATATTCTAAAGGGCAAGCTATACCCTTGTGTATAGTAAATTTTTGCATAATTAAACTCCTAAATATTTTCTATTATCACAAATAGCACCTTCTATGGCACAAGCAGCTGCACTTGCAGGACTCATTAAATGAGTAATGGATCCTTTGCCTTGTCTTCCTACAAAATTACGATTTGAAGTTGAAGCCACTCTTTGCCCAGGACCTGCTTTATCATCATTCATACCAAGACACATAGAACACCCTGCATACCTCCATTCACAACCTGCATCAATAAAAATTTTATCAAGCCCTAAATTTTCAGCTTCTTTTTTTACCTGCATTGAACCAGGAACAACTAAAGCTTTTATGTCTTTGTGAATTTTACGTCCTTTTAAAATATCAGCAGCAATTTTTAGATCTTCTAAACGCCCATTTGTACAAGATCCTATAAAAACGATATCAATTTTTACCCCTTTTAAGCTTTGATCTTGATTTAAATTCACATAAGCTAAAGCATCAAGCAAAGACTTTTGCTCGCTTTGATTTTTAAAATCACTCATTTTTGGAATATTTTCATCTATAGCAATCACTTGAGAAGGATTGGTTCCATAGCTGATTTGAGGTTTGATTTCACTCGCATCAAGAACAATAACTTCATCGTATTTTGCATCTTTATCGCTTTTTAATTTCTTCCATTGCTCGCAGTATTGATCAAATTCTTGTGCCTTAGGTGCAAATTCTCTATTTTTAATATATTCAAAAGTAATCTCATCAGGCGCTATCATACCCACTTTAGCTCCAAATTCTATAGCCATATTACAAAGTGTCATTCTAGCTTCCATACTTAAATTTTCTATCAATTCTCCGCAAAATTCTATAGCATAACCTGTACCTTTAGCTGTGCCGTATTTTGCTATTAAATACAAAATCAAATCTTTTGCATAAACCCCTTTTTGAAAACTACCTTTGCATTCTATTTTCATGGTTTTAAGCTTTGCTTGTTTTAAGGTTTGAGTTGCCATAACATGCTCAACTTCACTAGTACCTATACCAAAGGCTAAAGCCCCAAAAGCCCCATGCGTTGCAGTATGTGAATCCCCACATACTAAAGTAATGCCTGGTAAAGTAAAACCAAGTTCAGGGCTTACTATATGAACTATACCTTGATTTTTATCACCAAGACCTAAAAGTCTTATTCCAAATTCCTTAGTATTTTGCATTAAAGTTGTAATTTGCTCTTTAGCCATATTTGAACAAGCATCTAAATGCGTACTTTTAGTAGAAACATCATGATCTATAGTTGCTAAAGTCAAATCTGCTCTTGCCATTTTACGTTTAGCTGCTTTAAGACCCCAAAAAGCTTGAGGGCTTGTTACTTCATGGATTAAATGCCTATCAATGTAAAGGGTAGGCAATTCATTTTCAGCTTGATAAATCACATGAGAATCAAATACTTTTTCATATAAAGTCTTAGCCATTTTTACTCTCCTTTAAAAGCTTTAATATATAAGTACCCATTTCATCAGTATTTAAATACAATTTAGGGTTTAAATCTTTAGTCATTTTTCCATGTTCTAAGGCTAAAGCAACAGCATCTTGTATATCTTGTGCTGCTTTTTCTTCTTTAAAGGTATATTTTAACATTAAAGCTGCACTTAAAATTTGAGCTATGGGATTGGCTATATTTAAATGGGCTATATCAGGCGCACTTCCTCCTGCTGGTTCATAAAGCCCAAAAGCTTTATCATTTAAACTTGCAGAACAAAGCAAACCCAAAGATCCACTAATAGCAGCTAATTCATCGCTTAAAATATCTCCAAAAAGATTAGAACAAAGCATAACATCAAACATACTAGGATTTTTTATAATTTGCATGGCTGCATTATCTACATACATGTATTCTAAGCTAATATCTTCATACTCTTTAGCCACTTCTTTAACCACTTCACGCCATAAAATAGAAGTGGATAAAACATTTGCTTTATCGATTAAGTGTACTTTTTTTCTTCTTAATCTTGCACTTTTAAAAGCAACATGAGCTATTCTTTTTATCTCTTCTTTAGAATAACTTTCTGTATCATAAGCACTTTCTTGATTTAATTCTTGCTTACCAAAATAAATTCCTCCTGTAAGTTCTCTAACACATAAAATATCTATATCTTTTTGGATGATTTCATCTTTTAAAGGCGAAATATGTTTTAAACTTTTATAAATGGTGCAAGGACGCAAATTGGCAAATAAATTAAAATGTTTTCTTAAAGGCAAAAGTGAAGATCTTTCAGGTCTTTTATCTATAGGTAAATTATCCCACTTAGGTCCACCCACACAACCAAATAAAATCGCATCACTTTGCTCGCAAAGTTTTAAAGTTTCATCGCTTAAAGCTACCCCATAAGCATCTATACTTGCCCCGCCTATTTTAGCATGGTTTAATTCTAATTTAAAAGCATATTTGTCTGCGATAAAATCTAAAATTTTTAAAGCCTCTTTCATGATTAAAGGTCCTATGCCATCGCCTGCTAAAACTGCTATTTTATAGTTTTTCATGCCATTTTTCTTTCTTGTACTTTTAAAGAACGATAAATCGCATTATAAGCACTAATAAAAGCTTGCGCTGAAGCTTCTATAACATCTGTTGAAATGCCTTTGCCATGGAATTTTCTCCCTTGAAATTCTAAATCAACATCCACTTGACCTTGAGCATCTACACCTGAACTTTTAGCATTAATAGTATAAGCTTTTAAAACAGATTCTAAATCAGTAAGCTTAGCAATACAATTAAACACAGCTTCAATAGGTCCATTTCCTATACAAGCTTGAGTTTTTAACTCTTCTTTTATACGCATACACACACAAGCAGTAGGCATGCTTCCGCTAATAACATTTAATTTTTCAAGTTTAAACTCATGTTCTTCTTCATTTTCACAACTTAAAAACATTAAAGCTTCTAAATCATAATCATACACTTGCCCTTTTTTATCTGCAAGTTTTAAGAAATTTTCATAAACATCATCTAAATTATAAGTTTTTTCGCTATAACCTAAATTTTCAAGACAGGTTTTTATCATAGCCCTACCACTTCTTGCTGTCATTAACATACGATTTTCATGAAATCCTATACTTTTAGGATCTATAATCTCATAAGTTTTTCTATTTTTAAGTACCCCATCTTGATGAATACCTGAGCTATGAGAAAAGGCATTGCTTCCAACTATAGCCTTGTGTGATGGTATGCTTTCATTAGTAATAGCTGAAACTAATTTTGAAGTTTTAGCAATATTTTCACATTTAATATCAGTATAAAAACCCTTTAAATAATCTTTTCTAACTTTTATAGCCATAACCACTTCTTCTAAAGCACAATTTCCTGCCCTTTCTCCAAGTCCATTTATAGTACATTCTATTTGCCTAGCACCTTCTAAAATAGCACTTAAGCTATTACCTGTTGCCATGCCTAAATCATTGTGACAATGCACAGAAATAACTGCTTTATCTATATTTGGAACCCTATTAAATAAATTTTTTATAATATTTGCAAACTCAGCTGGTAAAGTATAACCTACTGTATCTGGGATATTTATAGTTGTAGCTCCTGCTTTTATGGCATTTTCAACCATAAAACAAAGATTATCTATAGAAGTTCTTCCTGCATCCTCGCAAGAAAATTCTACATCATCTGTATAAGATCTTGCCCTAAGTATAGCTTTTTTAGCCATATTTAAAATTTCATCAAAATCTTTTTTTAACTTATCTTGTATGTGCAAATTTGAAGTGGCGATAAAAGTATGAATTCTAAAATGAGAAGCCACTTTTAAACTTTCATAAGCTGCATCTATATCCTTATCTAAAGCCCTACAAAGTGCACAAACGGTAGAATTTTTCACCTTTGAAGCTATATTTTGTACGGCTTTAAAATCGCCTTGTGAAGATACAGGAAAACCTGCTTCTATAACATCAACCCCTAAATTTTCAAGGGCTAAGGCAATTTGTAATTTTTGATTCATATTTAATGAAGTGCCTAAAGCTTGTTCACCATCACGTAAAGTAGTGTCAAAAATAATAATTTTGTTATCTTTCATAATTTAATCCTTTTTAAAAAATAAACTTAATGAATTTAAAAAATTCAAAAACTTAAAATCAATGATAAAAAATATAAAAATTTAATGATAAAAATAAAAGTTTAGTTTAGAGTAGAAAGTTGCAGCAGTAGGTTAGTATGTTTACTTTGTTGTTTTTTAGTATAAGCTGAATTTGGAATTTTATAATTGTTTTGTTTCATCTTTTTTATCCTCCTTGTTTTAAGTGTTATAAAAATGTACTTTTAATTTAACATACTTTTAGTAAACGTGTTTACAAAAAATTCATAAATTAATGAAATATTGATATAATTGTTATTTTAAGTAACAAAAAAAGGATCTTTAATGCTAAAAGAACTCTTAGAAATTAAAAAAGAAATGGAACCTATTATCCATGAAGCTAATGTAAAATTAAATGTCTTAGCTCGTGAAGTAATAGTCCGTAAAAAAGAATATGAAATTTATGGTCCTATGGTAGATCGTGTTTATCTTGATAATGCCATTTATGTTAAGGTTATGGCAAGTGGACGCGACACGAAAAGTGATAATATACCTATAAAAAATGGTTTTTATATGGTATTTATAGCACCTGAAAAAGAAAGTGCAAAAGATATTAAAAATAAATTAAAACTTGCTTATGAAGAACTTGATAATAAATTCATTTCTACTCTAATTCGTTCTTGCCAACGCTTTAAAGAAATCACAAATAAAACCCAAGCCACTTTAGCTAAAGCATCTAAAATGAATGTCAATATAAAAACCAATCTAGGCGAAGCAAGTGCTTCTCTTAAATTTAATATCACTATAGAATACACTAAAGAAAATCAAAAATTAGATCGCGAAAATTCAAAATCAGCAGGAAGCTTTAGAGATACTAAAACCAATATCAATCTTGTAGTAGAAAAAACCACAGATTCTCAAATTTGTGAAAAATTACTTGATGATGTAGAAAAGTATTTTATAGGAGGAAGTTAAGATAATGCAAGTTAAACTTGCATTAGAATTTGTAATTATAAGCTAAATATACTCCATAATTTCTTTGGGTAGGATTATAAAAATTCGATCCCACTTCTTTTTGATAAAAATTCTTAGAATTATAACTTATTTGTTCTGCTTTAAAGCCTAGTTCTACTTCATTGTTTTGATTTAACTCATACATTGCACCTGCTTTAAGCCCATATACAAAACCATCAAAATTTCTACCTAAAGATGAAAAAGAAGTTTTTAAATCAATATTAGTTTTTGCATAACCTAAATACCCACCTAAAACTGCTCTTGTGCTTTCAAAAAGCTTAGGAGTAAAATCATAACCTAATAAAAACTTATGCGTAGTAAAATTACCCTGTATTTCAAACGAAGGTACTTTAATCAAATCGCTAAATTCATCTGAATAATTATAAGCAGAATAAATCCTATGAGTTTGATTTAAACGATAGCCTATTCTTAAGCCAAATACAGGAATATTCCCTGAAACATCTCCATTAAAGATAGCAGCCTTAGCTAAACCTCCTTTATGATCAAGATTACTTTTTACTTGAGCATGCATCCAAGCCGCATCAGCACCTATAAAAAAACCAGAATTTTCATCAGCTAAAGCCAAATTCGTAAATAAAAAAAGACTAGAAAACGCACTTAATAATTTTTTATTCATAAATTATCTCCTTCAAAACATTATTTAATTAAGATTTTTAAAATCTTTACATTATATACCTTTTAGAAAAACCTATGCTTTATTTATCCAAAAAATTTTATTTTTTAAATAAATATGCGAATATTTTACTCACTTTTTGGAATTACAATATCACTACGACATTCTATAAGGGTGTGAACATTTCCGCGTGGATTAAAATCTCCTACAACTTTGATCCATTTTGGTTTTAATTTTTCTTTTAAAGTAGTATAAATTTCATTAATACTTGCTTCATGTGAAACATTTTTATGCATGAAAGTATTAATGTATAATTTTATAGCCTTAAGTTCAATAACAAATTGATCAGGTATGTATTCAAGATAAATCTTTGCAAAATCAGGATAACCCGAACGAGGACAAAAACACATAAATTCAGGCAAAGTGATTTTTATAATATAATCATTTTTAGCCTCATTGGGCCAAATTTCCATATTCTCTACATCAAATTCTTTGATTTCTTTTTCTCCATAAAGCATGAAATTTCCTTATTAAAAATTTTTACAAATTATATAAAAAATTGCTTTTAGAATAATTGAAAAAGCAAGCTTTATTATAAGTTAGCTTTATCAAAGCACAAAAGGAGTACTTTGATAAACATCATAATTTAACCAATTAGAAAAAATGGTATTAGCATTTGAACGCCAATGATATTTTATATTGCCATTTTTATCATAATAATTTTTGGCTTTTTGCATGAAATTATCTCTTATGTATTCTTGATGCAAGGTATCTTTAAAATACTCTAAATGCCCTAAAATAAAAATATCCTTCTCATCTCTTAATAAGGCTGAACCTATTTTTTTATTTTTAAGTAAAACTTTTATTTTTCCTTGCTTTTGTAAGGATAAAATTTGTGCTTCATCCATACTAGAATGCCTTGAATGAGGCATTAAAACTTTTTCATCTAAATTAGTCAAAAGCAAATCAGGTACAATTTTATCATGTTTATAAACCCCAAAAATTTTCTTATTTAAAATAACTTTATCTATACCATAAAAATGCTTTAAAGCAGCCATAGCACCCCAACAAATATACATGGTACTTGTAACATTTGATCTTAAAAAATCAAAAATTTCTAGTAATTCTTCCCAGTAAGCAACTTTTTCAAATTCCATTTGTTCTACAGGAGCTCCAGTAACAATAGCACCATCAAATCTATATTTTTTACATTCTTTAATGCTTTTATAAAATTTTTCCAAATGCGTTATAGAAGTGTTTTTACCTATATAAGTAGCAGTAGCTAAAAGGGTAATATTTACTTGCAAAGGAGAATTTGCAAGTAAACTTAAAATTTGATTTTCTGTTTCGATTTTTTTTGGCATGAGATTGATGATTAAAATTTCTTGTGGACGTATATCTTGATGCTTTGCCCTCCTTGATCCCATGATAAAAGCATGATCTTTTAAAAGCTCATAAGCAGGTATATTTTCTGGAATAATAAGTGGCATTTTTTCTCCTTTTAAATTAATTACCATAAAATTTCAAAAATTCTTTGCCTAAAACACAAAAATTAAGCTTAAAAAATTTTAATCTTTTATGGCTTGTTTTAAATCCTGTATTAAATCATGAGCATTTTCAAGTCCTATACTCAAACGTAAAGTAGCCTTACTTATGCCTGCTTTTTTAAGTTCTTCTTCACTAAGTTGTGAATGAGTGGTTGAGGCAGGATGTATGATTAAAGACTTGCTATCGCCTAAATTTGCAGCAAGCAAAAAGAGTTTGGTTTTATTGCAAATGCTTTTAGCATGTTCATAATCTTTAGCTTCAAAACTTAAAAGACCACTAGCTAAATTTTTATCAAAATACTTTTTAAATAAATGATAATAAGCATTATTTTCTAAAGCAGGATAATTTACCCCTTTAATATCAGGATGAGAATTTAAAAAATGAGCAATTTCTTGAGCATTTTTACTGTGCTTTTCTATGCGTAAAGCTAAAGTTTCAAGTCCTTGTAAAAGCAACCATGCATTTTGTGGAGCTAAACTAGCTCCTAAATCCCTAAGATAAGTAATCATGATTTTAATGCTAAAAATAGGCAAATCAAGAGTGTTTAAATTTAATCCATGATAACTAGGATCAGGGGTATTAAAGGCTTGATATTTTTCATTGTTTTTAAGCAAATCATTTAAATTATTTCTTTCTATAAGCACCCCACCTAAAGCACTGCCTTGCCCATTGACATATTTGGATAAACTATGCACTATAATATCTACTCCAAATTTAAAAGGTTGCAATAAATAAGGGGTTGCAACAGTATTATCACATATGGTAAGGATATTATGTTTTTTTGCTAAATGGGTGATTTTTTCTATATCGGCTATAGCAATTTGAGGATTTGAAAGGCTTTCAAAAAAAATGGCTTTTGTGTTTTGATCTATAATTTTTTCTAAAGTCTTTATATCATCTATATCAAATTCTCTTGCTTGTATACCAAAATTTTTAAGAGTATGAGAAATCAAAGTTTGGGTTCCCCCATAAAGCTTGTTTGAATAAGCTATATTATCCCCACATTTTGCTAGATTAATAAGAGCATAAAAACAAGCTGCCATACCACTAGAAACAACAACTCCAAAAGCCCCACCTTCAATACTAGCAAGTCTTTGTCCTAAAACATCGCTTGTAGGATTACTTATCCTTGAATAAATATTGCCTAATTCTTTAAGATTAAAACGTGCTTGAGCTTGAGCTAAATTTTCAAAATTATAAGCAGTATTTTGATATATAGGCACACTAATACTTCTTTGAGTATCAAAATCATAAGATCCATGTAATGCTAAAGTTTCTTTACTAAAATTCATTTTTATCCTTTGTATAAATTAAAAAATATAAAAAAAGCTTTGTGCTTTAAACTAAAATATGAAGAATTTATATATAATAAGATTAAGTAAGATTAAGCGTGCCAAGCACGCATATAAAAAGGAGAAAGTATAAAAGTGATATAAGACATTTTTTCTCCTTTCTATAAAAATATTGACTATTTTATCTTTAAAAAGTAAAAGTAAAGTTAAATTTGCATTATTTATGAGGATTTTTACATTTTTATCGCAACTCACTTCCTTAATAGAAGCGAGTTAGCAATAAATTGAAGGCAGTTCAAGTCTAAGCCTAGTATTACAAAGCTACCAAGATAGACTTGTAAAACAAGGCTCTCCCTTTTAAGGGAGAAAAAACAATATTTTATAAATTCTAAAGCTTATTGTTTAAGCTGTATTAAGGTTTGTAACATTTGATCACTTGTTGAAATGGTTTTAGAATTTGCTTGATAACCTCTTTGAACTATGATAAGTTGGGTTAAAGAACGGCTTAAATCCACATTTGACATTTCAAGGGCTGCAGTTTTCATTTCACCCCTACCTCCTGTTCCTGCTTCACCTACTACTATATTGCCACTATTTGCAGTTACTTTAAAAAGATTGCCACCTATTTCTTCAAGACCTGAGTTATTTGCTACTGAAGCCATGGCTATTTTTGCTACGGCAAAGGTTTTGCCATTGGTAAACTCACCTAAGATATTTCCTTTATCATCCACACGTATGGCATCTGGTTTTAAATTTCCTGAAGGATAACCATCAGTTGCTTGACCTGTTAGGGTTGAAGCAGAATTAGAACTTACAAGACCATCATTGCTTCCACTAGTTCCAAAAGAAAGCTTGATTTGTTGGTTTGGAGCAGCTCCGTTATTTGGAGAAAAACTTATAGTTTTTGGACTATAACTTGCTAAAGATCCATCATTGTTAAATCTTGCTGTTCCTACTACTATGTTATTTGGACCTTCTCCTGTGGCATTGATTTCTGCAGGTTCAGGCACACGGATAATCATTTGCCATTCATTACCCCCATCTTGAGTAGTGCTTTGCTTAACAAATTGTACTTCTAAGGTATGTTTTGTACCTAAAGAATCATAAATTTCAAGCCCTGCTGAAAAAGCGCTGAGTTTGAGTTGTTCACTTTCTTTAATAGAAGCTCCTGTTACTAAAGGACCATCCCAAGCCTTAAATATAGCTGTAAAAGCATCATTTCTGCTTACTGTTCCTTCTTTGTTGGTATAAGCAGTAACGCTAAAATTCATATTTTTTGGTCCAACAAGAGTATCATTTGCTGGAATAGGATTATTGCCAACTCCATTTACACCTTTTCCACCAGCTGGTATGGTAGAGCTTTCTTTAGTATTAGAGATGGCAAAATGTCCGTTTTCATTAACCACAACCTTTACGCCTTGATTTACATCTTCATTAAGATCTAATTTACCATTACCACTATAATCTACCCCATATCTAGCATCTCTTTGTAAGAGCTCTCTTAAATCCTCTGTGGTTCTAAAAGTTCTTGCATTTGTATTTAAAAGTCCTCCATTAAGAGCATCTCTATAATTTTTAGATGCAGGATCGGTTAAATTAGCTCCTCCTGCGGTACTAAAAGAAGGACCCCCATCAGGATTATACATAGGAGGCAAGCTCACAGGGCTTGAACTATAAATATATTTATGGGCTGTAATGATTTGCACACTATTTCCATTATTTTGATTTGCTTGAGTCTTAACCCAATTGCTATTTCCATTAATAGGTGTTAATTGTACATTATCCCAATCAAATTCATCATTATTGCCATTTTTCATATTAATAGTAGCAAGCTCACCTGCTGTATTTCCATTATTTACAGTTAAATTAATATTTTTCATATTGTCTGTGGTGCCATTGCTATTATCATTGATAAATTCTATGCCTGAACCATCAGCCTTTTTAACTGCTCTTACCCCTGTTCCATCCCTAGTATCAGTTGGAGCGGTGAAAGTATTGATATAAGCTATAGCTTCATCTAAACTTGCAATACTATCATTTTGAATTTTTACCCCATTTAAGGTTATATCTAGGGTTACTTTTTTATCTTTATTACCCCAAAAAATTACATTAGTTTGTGCTTTTTTATCATTCTCATCAAAAACTGTTCCTGTTTGATTAGTAGTAAATTTTGCATCTGCAAAACTTACCCAAATACCTTGTCCATCTCTTAGATTTAACCCTTGTCCTTTAGCATTAAAAAGCGATCCTGCATCCACTCCTTTTTCAGTTACTTCTACAGAATTTTTAGAAGTAGTGTAAAATTGTGTTGTTCCTGGATCGTTTTCATCTTCAGCTTTGCTTATTCTTTTATTCCAACCATGTACTGAATCAAGAGCATAAAGATTTCTACTTGAAGTTCCTATGTTAAGCCCGCTATTAAGATTGGCTTTAATGGCTACTTCAGTAGATTTTGCCGCAGGGATATGCATACCAGGATCTATAAAAATATTTTGTGGGCTTCTTGAACTGTCTATGGTTTGATCATCCCAGTTGATATTCCAACCTTGTACAACAAAGCCTGCATTGTTTACAAAATTCCCATAAGCATCAAGTTTAAAATCCCCAGAACGCGTAAGATAATTAGTAAGGCCCCCATCATCACTTACCATAAAAAATCCATCCCCATTAATAGCCACATCAGTATTTTTATCCGTAGTTTGTACTGAACCTTGAGAATGTATTCTAGTCGTTGAATTAACTGAAGTTCCAAGTCCTATTTGAAGGGGATTTTGCCCTCCTCTTCCATCAGTTGGAGCCGTAGCGATTTTAACAGTTTGACTAAACATAGTGCCAAAGTCTGCACGAGAGTATTTAAAACCTGTTGTATTTACATTTGCGATATTATTACCCTCAACATCCATTGCAACTTGGTGTCCTTGTAGTCCACTCACACCCGACCAAAGTGATCTCATCATTTTTAATCCTTTATAAAATATTGCTTTTTATGTTTTAAACTTAAAAAAAGCTTTTACGTTTGAGGATTTAAAAGCAAATTCTGTTCCAACTTAAAAAAATTAAACTTTGATTCTTAAATTGGCTGCGTGAGTTAAAGCTATAGCAATAGCATCAGTAATGTCTAAAGGCTTGATATCCTTACTAAGTCCTAAAAGTCTTTTTACCATAAAAGCAACTTGTTCTTTACTTGCTTTAGCCTTACCTGTAACGGCTTTTTTAACTTGTAAGGGAGTGTATTCTTTAAAGTCTCCATGAATTTGTAAAATTTTTAAAGACAAAGCTCCGCGAAATTGTGCGAGTTTTAAAACACTTTTTGGATTGTAAGCAAAAAAGATATCTTCTATAGCCACCTCATCAAAAGAATGGTTTTTAAAAATAAGATCTAAGCCTTCACAAAGCTCTGTGATTTGGTATTGTAAAGTGCTAGGTTTTATCTTTATAAGTCCTGCTTCTATAAGGGTTTTTTTAGTTTTATTAAGCTCTATGATAGCATAACCACAATTTCTTGATCCTGGATCTATACCTAAAATCTTCAAATTTGATACCTTTAAACAATAATAAAAACAAATTTTAATCTTTTTTTATAAAATTTAAGATAAAATTTTTAAGTAAAAATTTTAAAGAGAGTTTATGGATCCAAGTCAAATACTTGAAAATTTCAAAAAAGAATTAAGCAAAAACGAATACGAAAATTATATTTCAAGTTTGAAATTCAATGAAAAACAAAGCAAAGCAGATCTTTTAGTTTTTAACGCTCCTAATGAACTCATGGCCAAATTCATACAAACAAAATACAGTAAAAAAATCGCCTATTTTTATGAGGTACAAAGTGGGAATAAAGCCATCATTAACATACAAGCACAAAATAATAAATCAAGCAATAAAAACTCAAAAATCGATATAGCACATATTAAAGCACAAAGTACTATTTTAAATCCTTCTTTTACCTTTGAAAGTTTTGTTGTGGGAGATTCTAATAAATACGCTTATGGATCTTGCAAGGCCATCACTCATAAAGATAAGCTTGGAAAACTTTATAATCCTATTTTTATCTATGGTACAACAGGACTTGGAAAAACACATTTACTTCAAGCAGTAGGGAATGCAAGTTTAGAAATGGGAAAAAAAGTTATTTATGCTACAAGTGAAAATTTTATCAACGACTTTACTTCAAATTTAAAAAACGGATCCTTAGACAAATTCCATGAAAAATACAGAAATTGTGATGTTTTACTCATAGATGATGTACAGTTTTTAGGAAAAACTGATAAAATTCAAGAAGAATTTTTTTTCATCTTTAATGAAATCAAAAACAATGATGGGCAAATTATCATGACCTCAGATAATCCACCCAATATGCTAAAAGGCATAACAGAACGTTTAAAAAGTCGCTTTTCACATGGCATTATAGCTGATATCACCCCTCCTCAACTAGACACAAAAATAGCTATCATTAGAAAAAAATGTGAATTTAATGATATTAATCTTTCTAATGAAATTATAAATTATATAGCCACTTCTTTAGGGGATAATATAAGAGAAATTGAAGGTATTATTATAAGTTTAAATGCTTATGCTACCATACTAGGACAAGAAATCACCCTAGAACTTGCTAAAAGTGTGATGAAAGATCACATTAAAGAAAAAAAAGAAAATATCACTATAGATGATATTTTATCTTTAATCTGTAAAGAATTTAACATTAAACCAAGTGATGTGAAATCAAATAAAAAAACGCAAAACATAGTCTTAGCAAGACGTATTATCATATACTTAGCAAGAACGCTAACTACTTTAACTATGCCACAACTTGCTAATTATTTTGAAATGAAAGATCATACTGCTATTTCACATAATGTTAAAAAAATCACAGAAATGATAGAAAATGATTCTAATTTAAAAACAAAAATCGAAGAATTAAAAAATAAAATTCTTGTAAAAAGTCAAAGTTAGGTGAAAAAATGTGAAAAATATAAAAAGCGATGTGAAAAAATAGAATTAAGCAAAGTATGATAAAATACAAATTTGATTATTTTGCTTTGAAAAATTTCACAATTTCAATAAGCTTATTATTACAATGAAATTTAAAATTAAAATAAACCAAGGAGAAAAAATGAAGTTAAGTATCAATAAAAATACTTTAGAATCTGCAGTAATTTTATGCAATGCTTATGTAGAAAAAAAGGACTCTAGTACCATTACTTCTCATCTTTTTTTTCATGCTGATGAAGATAAACTTATCATAAGAGCAAGTGATTATGAAATAGGGATTGATTATAAAATAAAAAAAATACGCATAGAATCAAATGGTTTTGCAACTGCAAATGCAAAAAGTATTAGTGATGTGATTAAAAATTTAAATAATGAAGAAGTAATCTTAGAAACCATAGATAATTTCTTATTTATAAGACAAAAAAGCACTAAGTATAAACTTCCTATGTTTAATTATGAAGATTTTCCTAACTTCCCTAATACAGAAGGTAAAAATCAATTCAATATTGACTCAAATGATTTAAGCAGATCTCTTAAAAAAATATTACCAAGTATTGATACGAACAATCCAAAATACTCTTTAAATGGTGCATTTTTAGATATAAAAACCGATAAAATTAACTTCGTAGGAACTGATACAAAACGCCTTGCTATTTATACTTTAGAAAAAACAAATAATCAAGAATTTAGCTTTAGCATTCCTAAAAAAGCTATCATGGAAATGCAAAAACTCTTTTATGAAAAAATAGAAATTTTTTATGATCAAAACATGCTTATTGCTAAAAATGAAAATTTTGAATTTTTCACTAAACTTATCAATGATAAATTTCCTGATTATGAAAAAGTAATTCCAAAAAATTTTAAACAAGAACTTAGTTTTTCAACAGAAGACTTTATAGATTCTCTTAAAAAAATTAGCGTTGTAACTGAAAAAATGAAATTGCATTTTAATAAAGATAAAATTATTTTTGAAGGTATAAGCTTAGATAATATGGAAGCAAAAACAGAACTTCAAATTCAAAGTCCTATTGATGAAGAATTTAGTCTTATTATAAAAATCAAATATTTACTTGATTTTTTAAGTTCTATAGAAGAAGAAAAATTTACCCTAGGTGTAAATGAACCTAATTCAGCATTTATAGTTAAATCTCAAGGGCTATCAGTAATTATCATGCCTATAATTTTATAAAAATTAAAACAAAGGAAGAATATGCAAGAAAATTATAGTGCTAATAATATTAAAGTTTTAAAAGGTTTAGAAGCAGTTAGAAAACGTCCAGGTATGTATATAGGGGATACAAACATAAATGGACTCCATCATATGATTTATGAAGTGGTTGATAATTCTATTGATGAAGCTATGGCAGGGTATTGTGATACTATAGATATAAAACTTACAACTCAAGGAAGTTGTATAGTTAAAGATAATGGTAGAGGTATTCCTGTTGATATACATCCAAGTGAAAATATACCAACTTTAACTGTTGTTTTAACCGTACTTCATGCAGGAGGAAAATTCGATAAAGACACTTATAAAGTTTCAGGGGGTTTACATGGTGTTGGAGTATCTGTTGTAAATGCTTTATCTAAAAAACTTGTAGCTACAGTTGAAAGAAATGGAGAAATTTATCGTCAAGAATTTTCAGAAGGTAAAATTACAAGTGAATTTGATACTATAGGAAAGAGTAAAAATACAGGAACTACTATAGAATTTTGGCCCGATGATAAAATTTTTGAACTTACTGAATTTAATTATGATATTTTAGCAAAAAGATTTAAAGAACTTGCATATTTAAATCCAAAAATCACTATAAATTTTGAAGATGAACGTATAGCTAAGAGTGAAAGTTTTCACTTTGAAGGAGGAATTTCACAATTTGTAAGCGATCTTAATAAAAAGCAAGCTTTAACTAAGGCTATTTTTTTTAGTGTAGATGAAGAAGATGTTAATGTTGAAGTAGCTTTGCTTTATAATGATACTTATAATGAAAACTTACTTTCTTTTGTTAATAATATTAAAACTCCAGATGGTGGAACACATGAAGCGGGTTTTAGAATGGGTTTAACAAGGGTAATTAGTAATTATATAGAAGCTAATGCTAGTGCTAGAGAAAAAGATAATAAAATCACTGGTGAAGATGTACGTGAAGGACTCATTGCAATAGTTAGTGTAAAAGTACCTGAACCTCAATTTGAAGGTCAAACTAAGGGAAAACTTGGATCAAGTTATGTAAGACCTATAGTTTCAAAAGCAAGTTTTGAGTATTTAAGTAAATATTTTGAAGAAAATCCTATAGAAGCAAAAGTTATTATGAATAAAGCTTTAATGGCAGCAAGGGGTAGAGAAGCAGCTAAAAAAGCTAGAGAATTAACGCGTAAAAAAGAAAGTTTAAGTGTAGGAACCTTACCAGGAAAATTAGCTGATTGTCAAAGTAAAGATCCTAATGAAAGTGAAATATATTTAGTAGAAGGAGATTCTGCTGGAGGTTCTGCTAAACAAGGTAGGGAAAGATCTTTTCAAGCTATTTTACCTTTACGCGGTAAAATTTTAAATGTTGAAAAAGCAAGATTTGATAAAATTTTAAAATCTGAACAAATTCAAAATATGATTACAGCTTTTGGTTGTGGTATAGGAGATGATTTTGATCTTTCAAAATTAAGATATCATAAAATTATCATTATGACTGATGCTGATGTAGATGGATCACACATACAAACCTTGCTTTTAACTTTTTTCTTCCGTTTTATGAATGAACTTATTAGTAATGGACATATTTATCTAGCACAACCGCCTTTATATCTTTATAAAAAAGCTAAAAAACAAATTTATTTAAAAGATGAAAAAGCTTTAAATGAATTTCTTATTGAAACAGGTATAGAAGGTTTAAATTATGAAGGAATAGGTTTAAATGATTTAAAAGATTATTTAAAAACTGTTGCATTATATCGTAGTGTTTTAAAAGAACTTGAAAAACGTTTTAATGTAATTTCTGTAATACGTTATATGATAGAAAATTCTCATTTAACTAAAAATAATAATGAAGAATTATTCCATCATATCAAAGAATTTTTACAAACAAAAGGGCATAATATTTTAAATTTCACTCTTAATGAAAATGAAATTCGAGCTTTTATCCAAACTCAAAATGGTTTAGAAGAACTTGTAATTAATGAAGATCTTTTTACTCATCCTTTATATGAAGAAGCAAATTATATTTTTGCTAAAATCAAAGACAGAGGTTTAGAATTTAATAAAGACATTTTAGAAGTGCTTGAAGAAGTTGAAATTAATGCTAAAAAAGGTGCTATTATACAACGTTATAAGGGTTTAGGTGAAATGAATCCTGAACAACTTTGGGAAACAACTATGGATCCAAGTGTAAGAAGACTTTTAAAAATCACTATAGAGGATGCACAAAGTGCTAATGATACCTTTAATCTTTTCATGGGTGATGAGGTTGAACCAAGACGTGATTATATCCAAGCACATGCTAAAGATGTTAAACATTTAGATGTTTAATCAAATATATAAAGTTATATTAAGATAAATAAACTTTTTATAACTTTATATTTTTTTTAATAAAATTAATTTTTTAAATGATTTAAATTTTGTTACTATTTTTCTCAAATTTATATTAAAGTGATAAATTTTCCCAATATTTTTTTACATAAATACACAAATTTCTTATTTTTAAAGCAATGCTTTTAAATTTTTCTTTAAAATACCTTTCAATTTATAGTATACTTAATTCCAAAAAGGTTACAAATTGAAAAGAGAAGAACAAATAAAAAATTTAAAAGATTTTTATGATCTTGTTATTATAGGTCGAGGTTCTACTGGGCTTGCTTTAGCACTTGATTCATCAAGTAGGGGTTATAAAACCTTACTTTTAGAAAGATATGATTTTGCTAAAGGTACTTCTAGCCGTTCTACTAAACTTTTACATGGAGGAGTAAGATATTTAGCTCAAGGTAATCTTACTTTAGTTTATGAAGCTTTACATGAAAGAAATCAATTATTAATTAATGCTTGCAATTTATCTAAAAAATAAAAATTTATCATACCAGCTAAATCTTTTTTAAGGCTTGTTATTATTTTATAGGTTTAAAATTATATGATTTTTTAGCAGGTAAATTTAATATAGGTAAAGCTAAGTACTTAAATAAAAAACAAGCAAAAAATTCTCTTAAAAATATCAAAAAAGAAGAATTACAATTTGGCGTAAGTTATTATGATGCTTGTTTTGATGATGCTAGAATGGCTTTTTCTTTAGCAAAAACTGCTTATGAATTTGGTGCTTGTGTTTTAAATTACATGAATGTGACTCAATTTATAAAAGATGATAAGGGTATTTTAAAAGGACTTTATGTTTTTGATGAATTAAATCAAAAAGAATTTAAAATTAATGCAAAATGTATTATTAATGCTACTGGAGTATTTAGCAGTGAAATTTTAAGAATGGATTCAAGTCCTAGTGATATAGTACCAAGTCAAGGAATTCATATAGTAGTAAATAAAGAATTCTTTCCTAATGAAAACGCTTTAATCATACCAGCTACTTCAGATGGGCGCGTTCTTTTTGCTATTCCTTGGTATGATAAAGTTTTAATAGGAACTACTGATACTAAAATAGAAAAAGTTACTTATGAACCAAAAGCCTTAGAAGAAGAAATAGAATTTATCTTAGAAAATGTAGCCAAATATTTTGAAAAAAAACCTAAAAGAGAAGATATTAAAAGTATTTTTGTGGGTTTAAGACCTTTAATTAATGATGCTAATAAAGATACTAAAAATCTTTCAAGAAGTCATAAAATAGAAGTTTCAAAAAGTAATTTAATAAGTATTAATGGAGGTAAATGGACTACTTGTCGTATTATGGCTGAACAAACTATAAATAAAGCTATTGATTTGGCTTTATTAAGTGATAAAAAATGTAAAAGCAAGGATATAAAACTTAGTACTTATGATAAGAACTTAACATTTGGAGAAAGATTAAGTGTTTATGGTTTAGATGCAAAGGCAATTTTAAATTTAGAAGTAAAGGGCTTAGATAAAAAAATACATAAAAATTATCCTTATACCTATGCTCAAGTATTTTGGGCTTTAGAAGAAGAAATGGCTCAAAAAATAGAATATGTTTTAGCTAGAAGAATGCGCTAGAGAACTTGGAGAATATTTAGGTAATTATTTTAAATGGAATAAAGAAAAAATAGAAAATGAAATTAATGAATTTATACATTTAACTAAACAATATCAAATTTAAGGAGAAAAATGAAAAAATATATCATGTCTTTAGATCAAGGAACAACTTCTTCAAGAACTTTAATTTTTGATGAGAATTCAAATATTATTTCTATAGCACAAAAAGATTTTACTCAAATTTATCCCCAACCTGGTTGGGTAGAACATGATCCAAAAGAAATTTGGAGTTCTCAAATTTCTACACTTACAGAATCTTTAGCAAGAGCTAATTTAAATGCTAAAGATATTGCAGCTTTAGGCATTACAAATCAAAGAGAGACTACTATTATTTGGGATAGAAATACTTTAGAACCTATATATAATGCCATAGTTTGGCAAGATAAAAGAACGGCTGATTTTTGTCAAGAACTTAAAAAAGATAAATTCGATTTAATACAAGCTAAAACAGGTTTGGTTATAGATGCTTATTTTTCAGCTACTAAAATAAAATGGATATTAGATAATGTAGAAGGTGCAAGATTAAAAGCTAAAAAAGGAGAATTGTGCTTTGGGACTATAGATACTTGGCTTATTTTTAATTTAACTAAGGGGAAAATTCATGTAACTGATGTAAGCAATGCTAGTAGAACCATGCTTTATAATATCCATACTTTATCATGGGATGATGAATTACTTGAATTATTTGATATACCAAGATCAATACTTCCTGAAGTTAAAAGTTCTAGTGAAATTTATGGGTATACAGCTACTAGATGGGTTGATAGTGAAATTCCAATAGCAGGTATAGCCGGAGATCAACAAGCTGCATTATTTGGTCAAATGTGTACTGAAAAAGGCATGATGAAAAATACTTATGGAACAGGATGTTTTTTATTGATGAATTGTGGTAAAACTCCTGTTTTAAGTAAAAACAATCTTTTAAGCACTATAGCATGGCAAATTAATGATGAAATAACTTATGCTTTAGAAGGTGGGGTTTT